>CAINHV010000437.1 GCA_903848965.1 uncultured Opitutia bacterium
AGGCCTCCGCGCGGTCCGAAAGTGTTTATCGGGCGGAAGACGGCGGCCCGACGCGCGGCCGCTACGGCCTTTCTTAATCGGCTCGTAGAAAGTCCATGGGTCGGAAGACCCATGCCACATCCGGCCGCCGTCAGACGGACTTGTTTTCGATCCCCGGTTTCGGCGCTTCGGCCTCGGGCCCGGACGCCTTGAATTTCTGCCGGACGACGACCAGCAGAATGAGCCCGGCAAAGAGATCGCTCAGGCCCATCAGGATTCGGAGCGGAGGCGGGACCTTCTTGAGCACGAAGAGAATAAGCAGTCCGCCGATGATGAGGGCAAAGGCGAGAATCAGCAGCGTGGATCGCTGGCGGGCCCGCTGGGCGGAGCGAGGGGCGGGAGATGCTTCGGACATGGCGGGGACGTGGATGCGATGCGCCCGGGCGGCAATTTCGTCAGCGATAGTCCTCGCGCGCCGGCGAGAAGATATCGACCACGCGGCACGCCGTGATCCCGCGACAGCCATGCGGGACGCCGCCGGGAATGACGAGGCAGTCGCCCGGTCCCATGACGTGCCGGTCCGATCCGACAGTGAACTCGAGTTGTCCACTGACGACGTACGAGACCTGCTCGTGCGGATGCTGGTGCATCGGAACCACCCCGTCCGCGCCGACCAGGACTTCGCCGACCGTGGTGCGATCGCCGTGGGCATAGTGCCCGGCGACTCCGGGAAACAGGTGACGCGGCGCGATCGACGGGAGATGAACGAGGGGCATAAAATCAGGCGAGGGGCAGGGTGATGCGCATCGTCGTGCCGTCCGGACCGGAGCGAAGCAGGGCGATGTTGCCGTGATGGCTGATCAGGATCCGCTTGGCAATCGCGAGCCCGAGGCCCGTGCCATCGGTGCGCCCTGAAAGGAAGGAATCGAAAATGCGGTCCCGGATCGCGGCGGGCACGCCATTTCCGGTATCCGAGATGTCGAGGCACACGAGGCTCGTGCCGGGCCGGTCCTCGACACTGGCGTTCAGGGTGATGGTGCCGCCCTCCGGCATCGCCTGGGTGGCGTTGATCAGGAGGTTGAGCAGGACCTGTTGAATCTGCCCCTTGTGGGCGTTGACGAAAAGCGGGCGGGACGGGGGCTGGTATTCTGTCGTGACCTTGCTCTGGGCAAACTTGAGGCGGACGAGCACCAGCGTGTCCGTCACGATGTCGCTGAACGACCAGCGCGAGTGCAGGCTCGTTGGTGCCTGGGCGAAGCTCAGGACGCGCCCGACAATCGCCTCGAGTTGATCCAGTTTTTCACCGATCACGCGCATGTCCGTCCGTCGCGGATCGTTTTCCGGGAACGTGCCCAGCCCGCCGTGGAGGAGTTTGAGGACGGTGAGGGGATTGCGAATCTCGTGGGCGATCTCCGCGGCGAGCAGGCCCAGGGTCGTGAGGCGCTCGTTCTTGCGCAGGACGTCCTCGCTCTGAAAAACGCGGGCGTACAACCGGGCATTCTGGAGCGCGACGGCCCCGAGGCTGGCGAGTGCGGCGCAAAGCCGCTTCTCGTCATTGTCGAAGCGGTGCATGTGTCCCGTGAAAACCGCGACGACCCCCAGCACCTCGCCCTCGAAAAGCATCGGGGTTGCGAGCACGGAGCGCAGGCCGGGATCCGGCGGCAAGTCGCCCAGTTCGCGAAACTCCGCCGACTGGATGTCGGCAAACCAGGCCTGGCGCTTGGTGTGAATCACGGTGGCGACCAAGCAGGAGTTGAGCGGGATGGGTTCGGACGAAATCGGGGGTCCGTCCGGATTGGTCAGGGAAGCAAGCCGGACGGTCGCGCTGTTCGCATCGTGGAGATAGAGCCCGCAGGCCCGGGCCGGCAGCATCCGGTAGGATTCGCGCGTGAGGGTGTCGAACAGTTCCTGCTGCTCGAGCTTCGTGACCAGCGACTGCCCCGCCGTGATCAGCGATTCGAGCTGGCGGGCCTTGTTCTTGAGCTGCCCGAGCTGCCACAGTCGCTGCATCACCCGGGCGGCTTCGGTGGCCAGCCGTTCCAGGAGGGCAAGATCCTCGAGTTGAAAGCCGCCGACCCGGTCGCTCTCCAGGTCCACCACGCCGATGATCTGATCGCCGTCGCTCATCGGCGCCGCCATCTCGCAGCGGGCCGCGGCCCGGACGGAGATATAACGCGGTTCGACTGCAACATCCGGGACGAGCAGGGCGCGGCGATTAAGCACGCACCAACCGGTGATGCCGTGGCCGAGCTTCAGATCGCCCCGCATTGACGCGGTGCTGAGTCCAAACTGGACCTCCGTTTCAAGCCGACCGGTGTCGGGACTCAGGAGGGCAATCGAACCGCCATCCGCCTGAAACGTCCGGATGAAGAGGTCCATCATGGCGCGCAACGCTGTCGGAGGATCTTCCGTGCGCGTGGCGATCGACGTCAGCTCCACGAGTACAGGCAAGGCTCGGGCCGAAAGCAGCGGGGGCAGGCCGGCCATCGGCGACTCGGCAATCGAACCGACCGCGGTCGAATCCCCAGAGGCGGAAACGATGCGGGCAGGCCCGGGCGTGAGTCCCGAAGGACCGCCAGGCTGATCGGGTACGGCGTCGCTGGGAGACACGAAGGAAGTTTTGGGCGGGGCTCGTTGGGATAGCCAGAAATTCATGCGGTCGGAAACCGCCAAGGAAGCGAAGCAGCACAAAGCTTCGAGCTAGACGGCTGGGGCTCAGCCCCACTTTCGAACCCACCATTCAGTGGCCAGCGCGGGTAAGCTCAGCATGGGCTGCGGCCTTCGCGCCTCTCCGCGAACTTCGTGGTTCAACTTGAACAGGAAGATCGGGGAGGTCGGGAAGCTGGGAAACCCGCTCCTTTTCAAACTTCCCGACCTTCCTGTTCAAGTCATCTGAACTTTAAGAGCCTGAAGCGAGGAAACCAGGAATCGGCGCCAGCTCAGAACGACAAACTGAGGCTCCGGCTGGAGGGCCGAGCTCCGCCGAGGCTACTCTTGGGTCGTTCAAAGAACCGGCCTCGACGGAGCTCGGCCCTCCCACGAATCTTGGGCTGGTCCGATTCG
>CAINHV010000438.1 GCA_903848965.1 uncultured Opitutia bacterium
TCAATGAACCGGCCTCGACGGAGCTCGGCCCTCCCTAAATTTATTCTGCAGGGGCGCGGACGAGCCGCGCCCCTACGAAGAAGGCACTCCGATCCTTCGCGCCGGCTCCGCTTACTTCGCCGTCGGCGGCGCACGACGCGCGTCCGCTTCCTGCCTCGCCAGGTTGGTCCGGAAAGCCTCTTCCTTCTCGGCCACGTACCGCTGGTAGCCTTCGCGGTCGAGGAAGGGATTCGGGCCGCCCGCCTTCAGCCGCGGAACCTTTTCCTCCATGCCGAAGTAGGCGCCATGAGCGCCGAGAAAAAGATCGCAGGGCAGCGACTTCAACACGCGGAACGTCTTCGCGTAGTCGCTCGCGATGTTCGGATAGCGCGGATGGTTCACCAGTTTGTAGCCGTCGTTGACGTTCGGGCTGCCGATGATGACGGCGTCGTAGGTCTGGCCCGCGTCCGTCACCCGCAGTGTCCAGGTGGTGCAGCCCGGCGTGTGGCCGGGCGTCAACCGGGCGGTGAGCACGGCCTCGCCGAGTTTCACGGTGTCGCCGTCGTGCAGCACCCGATCCACCTTGGTTGCCGGATAGTGGGTCGAGGGCACGTGACCGTAGTTCGGATCGGAGCGGCCGCCGGATTCGACGACGCCGACATCGGCGTCCATCACCTGGTAGCTCGCGCTCGTGAGTTGTTTGATTGCCGCGCTGCCGGCGTTGTGATCCCAGTGCGCGTGGCTGATCAGCAGGATTTTGACGTCGGTGAACTTGAATCCGAGCTGTTCGACGCTCTTTTGGATCATCGGCACGTTGGCCTCGAGATCACTGTTGATCAGGATGTGCCCCTGCGGCGTGGTGATCAGGTAATTCGCCAGTCCGCGGGTGCCGACGTAGTAGAAGTTGTCCGCGATCCGAAACGCCGGGTAGGGCTCCATCCAGCCCGAGTCGCCTTGGGCGAACAGGCCCGACAGCGACGCGACGAGGCAGATGAACCAGCGGGTAAGAGTGCTCATGAGGGTTCCCGCGACCTTCGATCAATTCGCGGCGTGGTCAATCGCGCCGCCGTCCGAACCGGAGGGTCGTAGCGAGGGATCAATTCGTAGGGGGCAGTCTTGTCCGTTCGACACGCTCAGGGTCCCGAGCGAAGTCGAGGGGCTGCGCCCTCGAATGCACCCCGAACCGGAAGGAGGGCGCCCCTACCACAGGCCCCTTCAATGCTTCGGCGGCGCCTTCGTATAGTAATAAAAATTCTTCACCCACACGTGCTCGCGGGCGATGCGCTCGACGAGCTCCGCCGGCAACGGGCCGCGTGCGGCGGCCGCAAGATTCGGACCGACATGGGCCGGCTCCTGCATCGAGAGCGTCAGCGTGCTCACCGCGGGATGGGAGAGCGCAAACCGGATGGCGAGCTCCGTCAGGCTCATCCCCGCGGGGCGCGCCACCTCGGCCTCGAGCCGGGCAATGCGGGCGACGTATTCCTGCGCCACGCCGGGGGAAGCGTGTTTCAGCTTGAAGTCATTCGCCAGCAGCCACGCGGCATCGTGCGTGCCGGTCAGGGCGCCGGAGTGATCGAGGACGCAGCGCGCGATGACCCCGACGCCGCGTTCCGCGCAGAGCGGGAGCAGCGCGACCAGCGGGCGCGACTCGAACAGGTTGAAGATGATCTGCACCACCTCGACGAGCCCCGCCGCCACCACGGGCAGCAGCGCATCATGCTCGTGATCCTGGGCGCTGATCCCGCAGCGGCGGATTTTTCCCTCGGTGCGGAGCGCGCGAAAGGTCTCGAGCCATTCCGGGCGGTGCGTCCACAACGCGTACCATTGGTGCAACTGGAGCAGATCGATGCAGTCGACGCCGAGATCGCGCAGGCTCGCCTCCACCGAGGCGCGGATGCTCGCCGGGGTGAACTGCTGCTCGATCGGGACGTGGAAGCGAAAATTCGTCGGGTCGAGCGGCTTGACCTTCGTGCAGAGGACCGGCCGCGGGCCCGCCCATTCGCGGAGCGTGCGGCCGATCACCGCCTCGCTGTCCTGGTAGTTGCGCGCGGTGTCGAGGCAGGTGACGCCGCCCTCGAGCGCCGCGAGCAGCGCGCGCGACACGCCGCCGGCCAGCGGGGTCTCGTTGAACCGCATCCCGCCAAACGTGACGACGGATACGGCCGGGCCGCCGCGGCCGAGCGGGCGCTGGGGCAGGGCGGACATCGCCGGGCGCGGGTTCAAGCCGCCGCGCCCACCCGGCCGCGGGCCTTCGCCATCAGGCGATCGAACACGGCCTGCGTCGCCGCCTTGTCGGTCTCGGTGGCGCCCTGCTGCAGCACGATGACGCCTTGCTCCGCGAGCTTCTTGATTTCGGCGGGCTGGCGCGGGGTGCCCGCCTTTTCGAGGAAATAGGCGAGCCACTTCTTGCCGTAGTGCGAGTGGATGAGCTCGTCGGCCCAGTCGAAATCCATGTCGTGCGAGCTCATCCGGTCGCCCTCGCGGCCGAAGATTTTGGCCCGCTCCGGCTTCGTGTGGATGTAGGTGGTCTCGAAGTAGAAGATCACGCCCAGCCGGACAATCGCATCCGCGTCCGCGCCCGAATCGTAGGAAAAGGCATCGAGCGGCATCTCGCTTTCGCCGAAACCCCATTCCTTGAGTCGCTCATAACCCATCCGGCAGTGGCGAATCTCGTCGAAGCACCAGCGGCTCGCGTCGTCGAGAAAGTCATGCGGCGCCTGCTCGAGCAGATCATAGAGGCAGGCGCCGGCCATCTCGGCGGCCCAGACCTCGTTGAGATGATGGATCGCCTGGCGGACCTGCAACTGGACACCCTCGCCCGGCGGCTGGGGCGTGTGGCGGTCTGGCCAGGCGAAACGCAACCGGTGGAAACGCCGATCGCGGACGCCCGTCCGGCTGATGGCGAAGGGCATTCCGCCGGCGGCGGCGACGTCGAACGCAGCGAGCGCCGGCAACTCCGGGCGCGAGAACATGTCCGGCGGCAGCGCGGCCAGGGCGGCCGCCACGCCGGCGGTCCAGCGATCCGCCGCCGGCGTCAGTTCGGGTCGGCGCGCCGCGTGGGCGTCCGCGATCGCGTTGAGCCGGGCGATCTGGCGATCGAGATCCGTGATGGCGTGCTCGAGAAAATGCACCGACGGGGCGTCGCCGAGCGTATCGGCCCGGGCGAGATGCCGTGCGAACGACTGCCGGACGTGCGGCTTGATCGCGCGGGCCAGCGCGGTGACGAACGCGAGATCGCTGGGCGCATGGATGAACGACGCATAGATCGCGATGAGCGGCGCCTCGGCGTCGGGGGCGATCCGGCGCTCGGGATAACGCAGCTCGAGGATCCGCTCCCGCAGCGAACGCGCGACGAGGGCGTCCTGCCAGAGCATCTCCGGCAGGAAGAGTTTTGTGTCCCAGTCCTCGGTGCCCGGCAGCCAGCCCGCGGCCATCCGCACCAACTCGCGTTCGAGGAAATGGAAGCGCAGCAGCACGGTGGCCGACTCGGCGACCATCAGCTCGGCCCGTTTGCGGCCGGAGTCAGCCGGCTGCAGAAGAGGGCGGGGGGCGGCAACGGGGGCACTGCTCATACGGGTCCACCGTGCGCGGGCCCGCATCGAGGGCAAAGAAAATGGGGCGGGGCCTGCCGACGAGCGGCAGGCCCTACACCAAGGAGCTGGACCACGAGCAACGGGACGGTCGGTTAGTGAGGTTGGGCCGATTCCTGGCTTCCTGGATTCGGGCTCAAACTCGGCTCGATCGAAGTGGAGAATCGAAGAGAGAAACGAAGACCGCCTACCGTTGAAATGGATCCCGGTGCACCGCTGGAGCCCGGGCGTGTAATTCCGGATCGTTTTTCCTTCGCAAAATCCAGTGTTCGTTCTGGAAACAACCGGTCATCCGGCTACATCTTTTCTCCGATCATACCATGGAAAATTCTACTGAATCCACCGGCGGCAAATGCCCCTTCCCTCACTTGCATGGCGGCGCTCCGAAGCCCACGAGCGCTGGAGCCAGGGGCAACCGCGACTGGTGGCCCAATCAGCTCAACCTCAAAATGCTTCACCAGAACTCCGCCCTGTCCGACCCGATGGGTGACGGGTTCGACTACGCGCAGGAATTCCAGAAGCTCGATCTGCCGGCGCTGAAGCGGGACCTCTTCGCGCTGATGACGGACTCCCAGGACTGGTGGCCGGCCGACTTCGGCCACTACGGCGGGCTCTTCATCCGCATGACCTGGCACAGCGCGGGCACCTACCGCACCGGTGACGGCCGCGGCGGCGCGGGGGGCGGCCAGCAACGGTTTGCCCCGCTCAACAGCTGGCCGGACAACACCAATCTCGACAAGGCCCGCCGGCTGCTCTGGCCGATTAAGCAGAAGTACGGGAAGAAAATTTCCTGGGCCGATCTCATGGTCCTCGCGGGCAATTGCGCGCTCGAGTCGATGGGCTTCAAAACCTTTGGCTTCGGCGGTGGCCGGGCCGATGTCTGGGAGCCGGAGGAGGATGTGTATTGGGGTTCCGAGAGCACCTGGCTGGGCGACAAGCGCTACACCGGCGATCGCGAGCTCGAGAACCCGCTCGCCGCGGTGCAGATGGGCCTGATCTACGTCAACCCCGAGGGACCCAACGGTAATCCCGACCCGCTCGCCTCGGCTCGGGACATCCGCGAGACGTTTGCGCGCATGGCCATGAACGACGAGGAGACCGTCGCGCTGATCGCGGGTGGCCACACCTTCGGCAAGACCCACGGTGCCGCCCCCGCCACCCATGTCGGACGCGAGCCCGAGGCGGGCGGCATCGCCGAGCAGGGCCTGGGCTGGAGCAACAGTTTCGGCACCGGCAAGGGCGCCGACACGATCACCAGCGGTCTCGAAGTCACCTGGACCACGACGCCGACCAAGTGGAGCAATAACTATTTCGAAAACCTGTTTCGCTACGAATGGGAACTGGTGAAGAGCCCGGCCGGCGCGCACCAGTGGGCCGCCAAGGGCGCGGAGGCCACCGTGCCCGACGCATTTGATCCGGCGAAGAAGCATCGCCCGACGATGCTGACCACGGATCTCGCCCTGCGCGTCGACCCCGCCTACGAGAAGATCTCCCGGCGCTTCCTCGCCAATCCGGATCAATTCGCCGACGCGTTCGCCCGGGCTTGGTTCAAGCTCACGCACCGCGACATGGGCCCGAAGGTCCGATATCTCGGTGCGGAAGTCCCCGCCGAGCATCTCGACTGGCAGGATTCGATTCCCGCGGTGAACCATCCGCTGGTCGACGCCAAGGACATCGCCGGCCTCAAGGACCGGATCCTCGCCTCGGGGCTTTCCATCTCGGAACTCGTCTCGACCGCTTGGGCCTCCGCTTCGACCTTTCGCGGTTCCGACAAGCGCGGCGGGGCCAACGGCGCGCGCCTCCGCCTCGCGCCGCAGAAGGATTGGGAGGCGAATCAACCGGCGCGCCTCGCCAAGGTCATTAAGGTGCTCGAAGGCATTCAGCAGGCTTTCAACGCGGCGGCCGCCGGCGGCCGCAAGGTGTCGCTCGCCGACCTGATCGTTCTCGCCGGTGGCGCCGCCATCGAACAGGCCGCGAAGAAGGCGGGCCAGGACATCACGGTGCCCTTCACGCCCGGCCGCATGGACGCCTCGCAGGAGCAGACCGACATCGCGTCTTTTGCCGTGCTCGAGCCGACGGCCGACGGATTCCGCAATTACCTCAAGACGCGTTACGCCCTGCCCGCCGAGCAACTCCTGGTGGACAAGGCCCAACTCCTCGGGCTGACGGCGCCGGAGATGACGGTTTTGATCGGCGGCCTGCGCGTCCTCAACGCCAACCACGGCAAGTCCCAGCATGGCGTCTTCACCGCCCGGCCGGAGACGCTGACCACCGACTTCTTCGTCAATCTGCTCGCGCTGGGTCACGGGGTGAAACCGATCTCGGCCGCCGAGGATCTGTTTGAACTTCGCGACCGGGCGACCGGCGACGTGAAGTGGACCGCGACCCGGGTGGATCTCGTATTCGGATCGAACTCGCAGCTTCGGGCCCTGGCCGAGGTGTACGCGGAGAGCGATTCGCACGAGAAGTTTGTCCGCGACTTCGTGGCGGCCTGGACGAAGGTGATGAACGCCGACCGCTTCGAACTCGTTTGATTCACGCGCCCGCCGCCCCGTCGCGTTTCCGCGGCGCGGCGGCTGGATCCGCGATCCTCGGACGTTGACCGCGGATTACTCGGATCAGGCGGATAAAGGCATCGAGCCGGATGATCGAAGCGAGCGGCGGCGCGGTGCGTCTGGTCGCTTCGATCGGCGGTTCGGATCGAGAAGCTGGATCGTGGGTGCGCACCAGGCGCGCCCCTGCGAAGTGAGTGTAGGGGCGGGGCTCGTCCACGCCCGATGGCTCGGGACCCGCTCCCACACGAATGCGCCACGAGGTGTCTGCCGCGCGGACACCGACGCAGGCGCATTCATCCGCTGCCTTGGTTTGGCATCCGCGCCCTCCGCGAAATCCGCGGTCAAAACTCCGGGAGCTGAACCCGGTCCGAAGTCACCAAACTGGTGGGCCCACTGGGATTCGAACCCAGAACCAAAGGATTATGAGTCCTCTGCTCTAACCGTTGAGCTATAGGCCCGGCCTCGGACGGCATTAGGTGCCGCGGCGACCGGGGGAGTCAATCTGCGGCGCGATGCTGCGGAATGCCGGGTCGCGAGTGCCGAATGGCGAATTCCGATCGAGGCCATGGCCGAAAAAAAGCGCAAGAGGCGCGGAATAAGCCAAGGCCTCCACCGACCCACCCGCCTGCTTCAAACGAAACGGCTCCAAGCTTCCGGCATCTTTGCACCATTTGAACTGCGGTATTCTCGAATCGCTCACTTCTAGGAGGATCTTGAACAGGAAGATCGGGAAGTTCGGGAAGCCCCAGAGATTTAAACACAGAGGACGCGGAGAACACAGAGGGGGAATGCGGAACTGGGGGTCGAAATTTTTTGCCTTCGGACCCAGCTCTGCTGCCTCTGTTTTCAATCACGCCCGTTTCAGCGGCGCGACGGCGGTCATCTTGACCGCGCGCAGGAAGTCGAAATCGCAGCCTTGGTCCGCCTGCGTGACGTGATCGAGGAACAGCCGCCGATAACCGCGCTCGGGGGCGGCGGCTTCCGGTGCCGCGGCTTTCAGGGCCGCCGTGCGCGCCGCGATCTCGGCGTCGCTCACGAGCAGCGAAAGCGAACGTTGCGTCACGCTGAGCCGGATCCGATCGCCGGTTTGAACAATCGCCAGCGGGCCGCCGAGCGCCGCCTCGGGGATGACGTGCAGCACGATCGTGCCCATGGCCGTACCGCTCATCCGCCCGTCGGAAATGCGCACCATGTCCTTCACGCCCTGCCGGGCCAGTTTCTTGGGAATCGGCAGGTAGCCGGCCTCCGGCATCCCGGGCGCGCCAATCGGCCCGATCCGCTTCAGCACGAGGATGTCGTTCGCCGCCACGTCGAGGGCTGGATCGTCGATGCGGTTCGCCATGTCCGCGGCATTTTCGAAGACCACTGCGCGGCCTTCGTGCTCGAGGAGATGCTTCGAGGCGGCCGACTGCTTGATGATGGCGCCGCCGGGCGCGAGGTTGCCTCGCAGCACGGCGATGCCGCCCTCGGCATAGATCGGTTGGGCCCGCGGCCGCACGATCTCCTGGGCAAACGCGGGGGGAGCCGCGTCAAGTTCCTCGCCGAGCGTCCGCCCGGTGACCGTGAGCGCGTCGAGATGGAGCAGCGGGCGCAGCTCGCGCAGCACGGAGCGCAGCCCGCCGGCGTGATGGAAGTCCTCCATGTAGTAGCGACCCGAGGGCTTGAGATCGACGAGCACCGGCGTGTCGCGACCGATGCGATCGAAGGCCTCGAGATCGATCGCGATACCGAGCCGGCCGGCAATCGCGGTGAGGTGAATGATTCCGTTGGTGGACCCGCCGATCGCGAGGAGCACGCGCAGCGCGTTCTCGAACGCCGCCGGCGTCATAATTTTGTCGGGCGTGAGCCGCTGCGCCGCCATCGCGACCGCCGTCGACCCCGTGAGCTCCGCAATGCGCATCCGATCGGCGGTGACGGCGGGAGGCGACGCGCCGCCGGGCACGGTCATGCCGAGCGCCTCGGTGACGCAGGCCATCGTGCTGGCGGTGCCCATCACGGAGCAGGTGCCGACGCTGGCGATCAACTGATCGTTCACGCGGTTGATCTCGGCTTCGTCGATTTCACCGGCGCGAAAGTTGCCCCAGAAACGACGGCAATCGGAGCACGCGCCGACGCGCTCGCCCTGGTGGGAGCCGGTGAGCATGGAACCGGTGAAGAGCTGGATGGCCGGCACGCCGGCGGAGGCGGCGCCCATGAGCTGGGCCGGGACGGTCTTGTCGCAGCCGCCGATCATCACGACGGCGTCCATCGGCTGGGCGCGGATCATCTCCTCCGTGTCCATCGCCATGAGATTGCGCAGGAACATGCTCGTGGGGTGCGCGAAGCTCTCGTGGATCGAGATGGTGGGAAATTCGACGGGCAGTCCGCCTGCGAGCATGATGCCACGCTTGGCCGCCTCGAGCAGCGCGGGCGCGTTGCCGTGGCAGGGATTGTAGCCGCTGCCGGTGTTGATCAGTCCGATCACGGGACGCGCGAGCGCGTCGTTGGAGAAGCCGCCGCCCTTGATAAACGCCGTGCGCAGGAAGTACGAGAAGCCGGCGTCGCCGTAACTCGTGAGGCCTTTGTGAAATCCGGTGGGCGGGGTGGGCGTTTCCATCAGTGGCCGGAGAAAATCGGGCCGCCCTGCGACTGGCAAACGTCGTTTTGCCGGGCGGTCGATCTGAGCCTGAGGAAGGCGTGGGCGAGGGCCGAGCCCTGGAGGGCCGAGCTCCGTCGAGGCCGAAGGGACCAAACTTCGAAGAACGGCCTCGGCGGAGCCCGGCCCTTCATTCGGTGGAGCCGCCCGATGGATTTTCATCCCGCCGGCAGCAGTGCTCCGAGTGGCACGGGTCTCCTGACCCGTGAAGAGCGCAAGGTAGTCGGATCCGTTTTCATGGGTCTGGAGACCCATGCCACTCAATTCAGAACCCCGAACTCAGAATTCAGAACCCCGAATTCAGAACCCCGAACTCCGAACCCAGAACTCCGAACCCAGAACTCCGAACTCCGAACTCAGCCCGCCCGCCTACCTCGCCCGCCCTTTGCGCCGGAACACCACCATGTGTTGCGTCGGCAGGGTGTGCACCGTCTCGACGTATTCGAGCGGCAGGTCCGCCATCTCCTTCTTGATCTGCGCCTCGGTCATCTTGTGGAGCGGCTTGATTGGAACACTGGGATCCTCGCCGCGGTATTCGACGAACACCAGGCGTCCGCCGGTTTTCAGCCGGGCGCAGATCGCCTCCATCATCTCGGCGGGGTGACTCAGCTCGTGGTAAACATCCACCATCAGGACGACATCCACGGCTTCCGGGAGATTCGGCATCTGCGGGGTGCCCAGGACACCGACGACATTCAGCGCGCCGCGTTCGCGCATCTTGGTGTCGAGCAACTGGAGCATCTCTGACTGGATCTCGACGCCGTAGACCACGCCGCGTTCGCCGACCTCCCGGGCCAGTCGCCAGGTGAAATAGCCCGTGCCGCAACCGATGTCGGCGACGATCTGACCGGCCCGCAGCCCGAGGCCCTTGATCATTAGTTCGGGCTTCTCCTCGGCGTCGCGTTCCGGGCGATCGAGCCAGGCCGCGCCTTCGTGGGACATGAAGTGCGCGATTTCCCGGCCGTAATAGATTTTTCCAATCCCGTCCCTGCTCGGCGCGCGCTGGGTGTAGAGCGGCGAGGCGTCCTGCGCGGGCAGGGCGAGGACCGAAAACCACGCGACGAGTCCCAAGGCGGTCCAACGAAGCGGGCGAACGAAGGGGGTCGGCGGGTTCATGGTAAAACCGTCCGCCCGGTCCACCGGGTTGACAAGGGCATTCCGGCTCCGCGCCAGGCCGCCACTCGCTCACGCTCGCAGCCACGGAGCGTTGAACCGTGATGTGGGTTGCACGGTCCATGGGCCGGCACTCATGTTCGCGCCCTCTTTCGCATGCTCCCAACTCAATCCGGCTCCCTCCGGTTCTTCCGCTTTGCGGGCATCCAAGTGTACGTGCACTGGTCCTGGTTCATCGTGGCCGTGCTCGAGCTTTCCACGCGCCAGGGGCACTACAGTTCGCCGGCCTGGAACATCGCGGAGTATCTGTCGCTCTTCCTCATCGTGCTGCTGCACGAGTTTGGTCACGCGTTCGCCTGTCGCCAGACCGGCGGGCAGGCGAACGAGATCGTGCTGTGGCCGCTCGGCGGCGTGGCCTATGTGAATCCGCCGCAGCGGCCGGGTGCGACCTTGTGGAGCATCGCGGCGGGACCGCTTGTCAATGTCGCGCTGGTTCCGGTGCTGTTCGGGCTTTCTTACCTGGGCCAGAATGCCGGTTGGGGCCAGACGGCGCCGGACGTGATGCGGCTCTTCTATTGGGTGAGCCGGATCAATCTCGTGCTCCTGGTGTTCAATATCCTGCCGATCTACCCGCTCGATGGCGGACAGATGCTGCAGTCGATCCTATGGTTCTTCACGGGCCGGGCCCGCAGCCTGCAGATTTCCGCGGCGATTGGCCTCGTTGGCAGCGCGGCTCTGCTGGGGCTCGCGATCTGGTGGCAATCGATCTGGACGGGGATCATGGCCGTCTTCCTCGGCCAGCGCTGCCTGATCAGCTTTCGTCAATCCAAGGGGCTTTTCGCGCTCGGGCGGATCCCGCGGCATACCGGCTTCGCGTGTCCTTCGTGTCACGAGGCGCCGCCCGGCGGTCCGATCTGGGTCTGCCAGTCATGTCAGAACCGCTTCGACCCCTTTTCGACGCGGGCCGTGTGCCCGCATTGCCAGGCGGTGCAGGTCACGACGCCGTGTCCGCATTGTGGAGACGCGCGGCCGTTCAGCGAATGGCAGGAGACGGGCGGCCGCGTTGGTGGATTTCGGTGACGTGATCGGATCAAGGCCGTTTGACCGCGGATTGCGCGGATGACGCGGATAACAAGCCAGCAACCCGGATGAATGCGTCACCCTCGGCGCGCTGCGCCAGCGGTGACGCATTCCTGATCGACGCGATCCCGAGCAAGCTCCGAGTTGGTAGTTCCGGCTTCAGCCGGTCCGGAACCGCCTGAAGGCGGGACTACCAACGCCCGATGCCTTTATCCGCGTCCTCCGCGCAATCCGCGGTCAAGGGTTTGAACCGGCGCCTACTCGAGCTGGATTTGGTGCGCCGTCAGCGTCGCCCCGAGTTCGCGTTCGTAGTTGGCGCGGGCACGTCGCTGGTCGGCGAGAGCGCGGGCGTAGCTGTTCTGGGCGCCGGAGAGGAGCTCCTGCTGCTGGAGGACGAAGAAGGTGGTGCTCGTGCCGGCTTGGAAACGCTTCTGCTCGGCCTCGAGGGCCTGGCCCGCCAGTTCGAAGGCTGTGCGGGTCGCGGCGACGCGCTGCTTCGTGGTTTCGATCTGGCCCGCGGCGCTGGTGACGCTGAGCGCGATGTCCTGCTCGAAGCGGACGAGGTCTGCCTCCGAGCGACGGAGCGCAAGTTGCGCGGCGCGGGCGCGGCCCCGACCGTCCGCGAACGTGAGCGGCACGCGGACGACAAACCCGGCGGTATACGAACGGGCATCCCGGTCACGCACCTCGGCGCGGGCGACCGAGAATTTCGGATCCTGCCCGCTATAGCCGTAGCTGCCCACGAAATCGAGGCGGGGCAGGAGCTGGTTCCTCGCGGCCGCGTAGCTCGCGCGATCGATCGTGAGACCGAGGCGAGCCGCCTGGTAATCCGGGCGCAGGTCGTAGGCCTTCTTCACGTCGCTGGCCGCGTCAACCGTGACTTCCGGCGCCGGTGCCAGATCGGCGATCACGAGATCGGGCCCGGTGGTCTTGAACGCCGGGTCGCCGGTCAGGAGTCGGAGCTGGTTCTCGACGTCGCGCACACTGCGTTCGGCAAACAGGATCGCCTCCTCGCGCGTGGCAAGCCGGGCGCGAGCCTGGGTGACGTCGGCATCGGAGAGGGCGCCGATGCGGTTCTTGGTTTCGTTGTCGCGGACGAGCTGGGCGGTGAGATCGCGGAAGACGCGGGCGATGTGCAGGGTGTCGCGCGCCTGCTGGAGATTGTTGAAGGCGAAGATCACGTCCGTGATCGTGTCGATCACGGTCTGGCGATGCTGCCACTCCGAGATGCCGCGGTTCGCGCGGGCAATGCGGAGGCTGGCGAGGTTCGCGCCGAAACCGAAGCCGCGGAGCAGCGGCTGCGTGAACGAGACGCCGCCGAACGTCACATAGTTGTCGGCGAAGCTGTTGAACGTGCCGCGCTGGTTCTGCGCGCTGCCGCCGAGGCTGTAGGCGAGACCCCACGGCATCAGGCCGTCGAGGGAAAGGCTGTAGTCGTCGGTCGTCGCGTGTGAACGGGGCGCCAGCGGCGTGAGGGCGATAGACTCGTCCTTGCCCTGCGTCCGGCGGAACGTCAGCGCGGGATCGAAGGAGCCGTAGGCCGTCAGGACATTCGCCCGGGCGATCTGCGGGGAAAAGGCGCTGACCTTCAGCCGCTGGTTGTTTTGCAGCGCGAGCCGAATCGCATCATCGAGTGTCAGCGGTGCGGCCGCCAGCGGACCGACACCCAGCAGTGCCACGGCGATAAGAGCGCCAGCGAACAAGCGGGGGGCGAAGGAACAAGAAGGGATGCGCATCACGACAAAATCGAAAATCGAGAATCCAACATAGCAACGTGTGTGCCGCAGGTGGCCAAGAGGTGTAAGCGACTGAAAGACAGCGACTAGAAATTTAGCGGCGCAACGTCATACCGTCCGCCGGCCACCGCGCGGCTCGTTTGTGGAATGGGACTTTCCCAAAAACGGGACTTTTCGGGGAGGGGCCTGCGCGTGAGCGCCTGGCCGATGGCATCCCAAACCGGAGGTAGGGCGCAGCAAGGCCGAGCATCTACGATTGGTAAGTGGCAAGGGTCTCCAGACCCGTGCGCACGGATCCGAGATCCGGTCGGTTCGCATGGGTCGGGAGACCCATGTCACTGCAGTAGCGCCACGGTCGGACTCACCCAGTGCCAGCTGCCTTAACTACGGCTTCGCTCCCGCACCGGCAGGCGGCGGTGGCACGGTCGTCAGGGCGATGCGGAAGGTGACCCATTGGTTCGCCGTGTTGCCGTGGTAGTCCCAGCGATTCGTGCTCATCAGGCCGTGCGCGCCGGTTGAGTTCCAGGTCGCACCCCGCATCTCATGATGCGGCAGGATAACCTCCGGGGAATTGGCCGAGGCCGGACCCTGCGGATCGACCTGGTCCTCGGCCGAATAACGGCCACGCCAGTCGTAGACCCAGCTCCAGCCGTTCCCGATCATGTCGTAGAGTCCGAACATGTTCGGCTTCTTCGTGCCGACCGGATTGGGCACGCCGCCGCTGTTGGCGAGCATGACAGAAAACTCTTCGGGTCCCGGCTCACCTTCCTGGTAACCCGCCTTCGCCGCCCGCTCGCGGGCCGGGGCGAGGGTCACGCCTTTCTGGCGATAGGCGTCCACCTGCTTCGTGCGATCCTCGGCGGACATCTTGTCCTCCAGTTCGATGATTTCCTTCCAATAGCCCGGGTCCGCCACGCGGTTGCCCCGCGCGCAATACTCCCACTGCGCTTCAGTGGGCAGCCGGTAAATGTATCCTTCCGGCAGCCGGCCGGCCGTCTGCTCCCGCTCGGTCAGCCACGTGCAAAACTGCATCGCATCATCCCAACTGATACCGAACACCGGATGCTGGTCCGTCTGGCGGTAGTTGGCGATCCCGGGGGCCCGCCAGCTTAGGCCCTTTTTCCGCGGCTGGGCCTTGTTGGTGTAGATGCCCTTGTTGCCGAGTTCGGCCTCGGTGATGTAGCCGGTGGCCTCGACGAAATGGCGGAACTGGCCGACGGTGACGGTCGTCGCGCCCATCCAAAAATCCCGCGAGAAGGTGACTTTGTGCTCCGGCTTTTCGTCCCGCGAACTCCCGATGAAATCCTCCGTGTGACCCATTCTGAAGGATCCCTTCGGAATCTTCACCAGCGTGAGATTGATGCCCGGGACGGTCATCTGCTCGGGCGTTTTCGCCAGCGGCTCCGCGGCGTGAAGTCCCACGCCGACGGACGCGAAACAGGCCGCCGCCAGAACCGCCGGCACGAGGGAAACGAAAGCAGGGGCACGCATGGTGGGGTGAGGTCCTTCTGCCGCGCGGGCGAAATTCCCACAAGGCGGAAACCGCGCCCGGGCGGAGCGGCCCTTTCACTCGGGCCGGGAAGGCGGCCCGCCGGCTCAACCCGACGTGTAACGTAATACGTTACCATCAACGTCCTCCCGTGGCCCGTCGGGCGTCGTGGTACCCTGAGCGGGTGGGGGCGCCGCCGGGGTGGGTTTGTAACGTAATACGTTACGCGTTGATCGGGGCACGGGGAGATTAGGTTTCTCTCAGCCGGAATCGTGCAATGGCCGTGAAGCCGGGTTCCTTGGCGATCTGGCGGAAGGCGGATCTTAAGTCCGAAAGTATGAAGAGGGCGGAGGGTCGGACGTTGCTAATGCCAAGGGGCGAGTGGCCGAATACAGCTCTTTGCTCCAGCGCCGCCGAGCCACACCCCATGCCCTGCGGGCACCCGTCTCCAAGAGGGGATCGGCGCGAGTGGCTTCCGAAGGTCCCCTCTCGAGAGGGGTGGCGCGCAGCGCCGGGGTGTGCTGCCTCAGAATGAGTAACCCGACGTCACGGCACAGACCCACTCGCTCACGCTCGCAGCCACGGAAAGGCACCGGCCTCCCAACTTCCAATGCGCATGGCACGGCGAACGTCTCGTTCATTTCGCTCTCAACGCGACCGCGTACGGATGCAGCGTCGCGGTCATGACTTTCTCCGCGACCGCGGGATCGCCTTCCATGAAGGCGCGGGCGGCGGGCTCGTCGTCGGCCTCGAAGATCACGAGGCCCATCGTCTGGTCGCCGGACTCGGTCGTGCGGCCCGCGAGAATCACCTGGCCCGTGGCGGTCGCGGCCTTGAGTCGCTCGAAATGACGTCCCACCGCGGCCTGATCGGCGGGCGTCCACGCCTTGTCGTCATGCAGCCGCGGCACGAGCCGGAGCACATAGAGGAACTGCTTCTTCGGGGCCGGCGTCGCCGCGCCATCCGCCGCGTGCAGCGGTGAGAGCGACGCCAATGACACTACGAGGGCAAGGAGCAGTCGGATCATAAGACTTGGATTCCGAAGCTGGCTTCGTAGCCCGTTGCGTGAGCAGCGGGACGACTTCCTGCAAAGCGTTCGAGAAGTCCCTGTCCTCACGGACAGGGCCACGACGAACCGCTTGGCTTCGGGAGTTAGGTAAGAGGTGAGATCTTGGAGCGGGGTATTCAGGGTCTTCCAAATTCGGCATTCGCCACCCGGCAATTGGCAGTCCCATCACTCGGCTCTTAACGCCACCATCGGATCGACGCGGGTGGCGCGCCGGGCGGGCATGAGCGTGGCGACCAGCGCGACGACAGTCAGCAGCACGGCGACAGCCGCGTAGGTGAGCGGATCGGTCGGGCTCACATCGAAGATCTGTCCGCTGTCGGCAATGGCCTGCCGGCCGAGCAGGCCGATGAGGGCTGCGAGTCCGAGTCCGAGGATCAGGCCGGTCGCCAGCTGCACGCTGCCCTGGTGCAGGACCATCTTCAGGATGCGATCGCGATCCGCGCCGAGGGCCATCCGGATGCCGAACTCCTGGGTGCGCTGGTTGACGGAGAACGACATCACGCCGTAGAGGCCGACCGAGGCGAGGACGACCGCGACGAAGCCGAAGGCCGAGAACATCGTCGCGATGATCACGTTGACCGCCAGAAAGCTCTCCTGGTTTTCCTTCGCGGTGCCGACGAAGTAGAGGGGCAGGTTCGGATCGACCTGTTGGACGGCTCGCTGGAGGGCGGTGCCGAGGACGGCGGCGCGCTGGTTGGAACCTTTTGGATGCACCACGACGGTGGCGAACTGCTGCGGAAATGGTCCCGGCAGGACGGGTCCGAAGACGGCCGAGAAATACGGGACGTAGAACCCCGTGTCGTCGACCGCGGTGTTGGTGAAAGGCCCGAGCATCCGCAACGTGGGTACCACGCCGACGACTGTCCGCCACGGGCCGAAGAGGACACCGTTGTTGCCGACGGTGCGGAAACGGCGGCCGACGGCGCTCTCGGTGCCGAAATGTTTCCGGGCGAAGGCCGCGTTGACGATCGCGACCGGCAGTTTCGTATCGGTGTCATCGAGCGCGAAGTCTCGCCCCTCGAGAATCTGGCGGCCGAGGGCGTTGAAGTAGCCCTCGGTGACCTGCTCGAAGTTCGTGTTCGGCCGGTCGTTGTCGGTCGCGTAGGCGCGGCCCTCGATCTCGAGTCGCGCGGTGCCGGAGAAGCTCATCCGGAAACGGTTCGTCAGGGCGGCGCCGTCGAATTCAGGGCTGGCGCGGAGTTCGCGGAGCAGCCGGTCGTAAAACAGCTTCCGAGCCTCCGGCGTCGGATAATCGCCATCCATCAGCCCCATGCGGGCGGACAGGACGGCGGCGTTGTCGTAGCCGAAATCGATCTTGTTTTGCCGGAGGATCGCCTGGACCTGAAGGAGCGAGCCGACGAGGAGGATGCAGGTGATGAAGATTTGGAAGACGACCAGCCCGCGGGTGATGAGCGAGACCGCGCGGCTCGTGTTGCCGCGGCCGCCTTCCTTGAGCGCTTCGACGGCGGTGGTCCGGGAGGCGATCCACGCGGGGACGAAACCCGAGACCAAGGCGGAGAGCATCGTGGCGAGGACGACCGTGAGCAGCACCCGCGCGTCGAGCGCGAAGCTGATGTAGGCGGGGATCGGGTTGTCCACGGTGTGCGCGGCCTCGTTCAGGTAGTCGGTGGCGTAGACCGCGAGCCAGATCCCGAACCCGGCGCCGATGGCGGAGAGGAGCACGCTCTCGGTCAGCATCTGGCGGATGAGCCGCCCGCGCGAGGCGCCGAGCGAGGAGCGGACGGCCAGTTCCTTGCCGCGCAGCGCGGCGCGGGCGAACTGCATGTTCATCACGTTGACGCACGCGATCAGAAGGATGCCGACGCAGAAGCTCATCATCGTCCAGAGGAGGCCCTGCACGTTCGGCGGGACGAAGGCCTTGATCAGCGGCTGGACCTGCGCGTGGTCGAATTGCTTGTTCGTGTCGGGAAACGCCTGCGCGAGCTGCGCGGCGATGCCGGTGAACTCGGCGGTCGCGCCCTCGAACGACACGCCCGGCTTCAGGAGCCCGAGGACGGAGACCTGGTTGCCGTTGAGGCGGGGATCGTTGCGGGGCACCGGCGGGAATTCGCTGTAGAGCGGAATCCACAACTCCTCGGTGCCGGGAAACGCGAAGCCGGGCGGCATGACGCCGATCACGGTCGCGGCCTTGCCGTTGATCCGGACGCTGCGCCCGAGCACGTCGCGGCCGCCGCCGAAGTCCCGCTGCCAGAGACTGTGGCTGATCAACGCGGCCTTCGCGGCGCCGGGCTGGTGATCGGCGGCGGTGAAGTCGCGGCCGAGCGCGGGGGTCACGGCGAGCAGCCGGAGGAAATCCGCCGTGATGTACGCGCCGCGGTTGCGCTGGGCGCGGCCATCGATCGTCAGGTTGACGGTCGAGCCGTTGATGTACCCGGCGAGCATCTCGAAGGACTGTTGGCGCTCGAGCATGGCCTCGAAATCGAGCGTGAAGATCTGCCCGCCGAAGCCGTTCTGGTTTGTCGTGCGATCGGTGATGTCGATCACCTGCACGCCGGCGAGGCGATCGCCATTCGGGGAGGCGAAGCCGCGGATCATCGCGCCGTTGATGATGCTGAACATCGTCGTGACCGCGCAGATGCCGAGCGCCAGGACGAGGGCGGCGAGGGCGCAGAAGCTCTTCTCCTTGGTCAGAACCCGAAAGCCGACGCGCAGATCCTGAAGGATGGTTTCGAAAAACATGGGGGGATGAGAGCTGAGAGCTGAATCGCAGGCGGGGTATTGCAGGGTCAGTGCCAGCGCGCCGGCCTCGGTGCTAGCGATTGGGCGTCAGCCGTTTAAAATCCCCGCCAAGATCGGCGCGTCACCGGCCGCACCGAAAGTGAAACGAAGTCGTCCCATGAATGGGACGAGCGGGTGAGTTGAGGGTTGAGAGCTGAGAGAGTGGACAAGAAGGAGATCCCGAATGGTGGGCGTCCGCCTGAAGGCGGAACTACGAACGGCCTCGGTGGACCTCGGCCCTCCACTGCTGCACTCCAAACTCCGAACTCCGAACTCAGAACCCAGAACCCAGAACTCCAAACCCATCACTCCGTCCGCAGCGCGGTGAGCGGACTGATCCGTGTCGCGCGGCGGGCGGGGAGCCAGCAGGCAAAAAGCGTGGCGGCGGCGAGCACGAGAGGCGCGACCGTGAACGCGATCGGATCGAGCGCACCGACTTGGTAGAGGAGACTGCTGACAATGCGGCCCGTCCCGATGCCGAGGGCGAGTATGCCAATCGCCGCGGCGGTGAAGCCGGGGCTCTTCGCGAGCATGCGCAGCGCGAACCTGAGGTCGTTCATCATGGAAATGCCGAATTTCGAATTCCGAGTGCCGAATTCGGATGGCCGAGTTCGGGGGAGTGCGGACGGCGAAGAGAGAGGGGGTGCCGAGTCGGGAAGGGATAGATGGGCAGAGTCCGAAATTCGGCATTCGGCACCCGGCATTCCCTACCGCGTCGGATCGCTCTCGACCTGCTCCTGCACCACGCGGCCGTCGAAGATGTGGATCGTGCGATCGGCGTGGCGCGCGAACCGCGCGTCGTGCGTGACCATCACGATCGTGGCGCCGACCTTGTGGAGCTCGCGCAGGAGGAGCATCACGGAGTCGCCGTTCTTGGAATCGAGGTTGCCCGTCGGTTCGTCGGCGAGAAGGACGGCAGGCTTGCCGGCGAGGGCGCGGGCAACGGCGACGCGCTGCTGCTGACCGCCGGAGAGCTGCGAGGGCAGGTGCTTCGCGCGATGCGCCATCCCGACCTTCTCGAGGGCGCCGGTCGCGGCGGCCTTGCGCTCGGCGGCGGGCATGCCGCGATACGTGAGCGGGAGCTCGACGTTCTCATACACCGTGAGATCGCCGATCAGGTTGAACGATTGGAAAATGAAACCGATCTCGCGATTCCGGATCCGGGCGCGCTCGGGGAGCGATAGGCCCTGGACCGGGCGGCCATTGAGGACGTAGGAGCCGTCGGTCGGCGAATCCAGCAGCCCGAGGATCGAGAGGAGCGTGGATTTGCCGCAGCCGGACGGGCCGGCGATCGAGACATATTCGCCCTGCTTGATGTCGAGATTGATGCCGGAAAGGGCGTGGGTCTCGATTTCGTCGGTGAGGAAAACCTTCGTGACGCCGTCGAGCTTGATGAGGGATTCGGGCATGGGTGGAGGAGGTTGGACCTGGGGTGGAGAAACGGAAGATTAGCGATCGTCGGCGGTGTCGGTGGCGACGAAGGCAACGAGCAGGGCGAGGATGACGGAGATGGCGACCATGGCGGATATCGGTCTAACACGCGGGGCCGGAAAAAAGTTACAGGCAGGGAGACTCAATTGAGTTTGATGCGGTCGGTGGCGTCCCACTGGGAGCTGTCGGAAAGGATCACGCGGTCGCCCGGCTTGAGGCCGTCGACGACCTCGATGGTGTTGACCGAGCTGACGCCGAGTTTCACCTGGGTGCGGAGGGCATAGGCGCCATCGGCGTCGAGCTTGAAGATCCCGACCTGGCTGCGCTCCTGGCCGAACGCGGGGCGGCCGACGTAGATGACGTTGGCCAGCCGCTCGAGCTCGATGGTGCCGTCGACGGAAAGATCGGGGCGCGCGCCGCGGGGAAGTTCGCCGGGAAGGAAGACGTCGACGGTGACGGTGCCGTTCTGGACGGACGGATCGACGCGGGCGACCTTGCCCTCGACGACGCCGTTGCGGGTGTCGATGACGGCGAGCTGGCCGATCTGGATGTCCTTGGCCTGGGTTTCGGCGACGCGAATCTCGGCCTTGAGCCGCGCGGGATCGGCGACGCGCGCGAGGTTGCTGCCGGGCTGGACCTGGGCGCCGACCTCGACGGGAAGAAGTTGGAGGACGCCGTTCATGCCGGCGCGCACCGCGAGGGCGTCGAGTTCGTCGCGTCGCAGCCTGGCCTGGGCGCGGAGGCGATCGACCTCGGCTTGTTTGACGGCGAGCTGGGGCTCGGTGGTTTCCTGGGCGAAGGCGTAGCGCTTCTGCTCGATGGCATGCCGGGTCTGGGCCTGCTCGGCGGTGACCTTGGAGAGGCGACGTTCCAAATCGGATACAAGTCCTTCCTTGAAGAGCTGCTCGTTCACCTCGGCCCGAAGCTTCGTCTGCTCGTATTCGGCGCGGGCGCTGGCGGCGACGGACTCGGCCTGGAGCACGCCGCTCTGGAGGGTGACGCGCAGGTTGAGCAACTCGGCCTCGGCGGCCTTTTGCTGCGAGTCGGCATTGGCCGCGGCCTGCTCGACGTCTGGATTGGCGAGATGGAGGATGATGCTGTCCGGCGTGACGAGGGCGCCGGGGCGCAGAATGATCTTGTCGACGCGGCCGGGCGTGCGGGCGGCGATCCAGCGAATTTCCTCGGGCACCAGGGTGCCGAGGCCGCGCACCTGGCGAACCATCTGGCCCTGCTTGACCGTGTCGATCCACACCGTGTTGAGCTCAACGGTGGGGGCGGCGGGTTTGAGCCGGGACAGGGCAACGGTGACGCCGATGAGCGCGCAGCCGGCGAGCGCGCCGTAAACGATGCGCTTCTGGCGGCGGGCCTTCGATTGATCGGGACGCTGAATATCCATGAGCGGGCGGACCTTTGCACCGTTCATGCCCGGGAGGGCAACGATGTCCTAACTAATTGTTCATAAAAGGGCAAAAATTTTGCCTCGGCCTCGGGCTTCCCGGGCGGGAGCCGCTGCTGGGACGGTGAAATCCCACTATTGGGATGGATGGGGGGAAGCGGCGAACCCGCGGCGGGACGGGGTCTAGGGACAAAGTCAGTTGATGAGCCTGAAGCTAGGAAGCCAGGAGGTCGGAGGAAGCGGTGTTTTCTCTGTAGCCGCGAGCGCCCGCGGGTGGAGGGCAGATCGTTCAACTCGCGTGCGCTCGTTGCTACCGGAGGAACGGTCCAGATGTCACGCGAAGGCGCGAAGATAAGGCACAGCGAAACCTAACCTGTCCCTTTTGCGGACATTGGAACAGGAAGGCCGGGAAGTTCGGAAAGGACTGGCTTGCCTAGCTTCCCGATCTTCCCGGCCTTTCTGTTCAATCCGGCTTGGCCCCCTTTGGTTGCGGCCAATCTCAGTGACGGACCCGCGGCAGACGGGATGGCTGGATGTGCAGGGTGGAGTGGGGTCCCTGCTCTCTCGGGTAGGGCTACGCCGAAGTGAACTCGATCCAGAGTTTGGAGCCTGAAGCCATGAAGCCAGGAAACAATCCGCTCCGGCATAGCACCGCATCCCGGCCACTTTGCGCCCTCTCTTAACCTCTGTGACCTCTGCGTTCCCGCTCCCGGTCGCCGCACACGCCAGGCCGCCACTCGCTCACGCTCGCAGCCACCGAATATCGAACTCGGGGCCTGCGCCCCAGCGGGGGATTGCCCGGATGGCTTCGCGCTTTCTCGGCTTCGCGAGAGCAAGTCTGTGAATGGCGAATTTCTACCCCGGAAGCCGCAGCGTGGCGATGCAGCCGGTGGCGGCGGTGCGGTTGGTCAGCGTCAGCGAGCCGCCGTGATTCTCGGCGATCTGGCGGCAGAGCACGAGGCCGACGCCGGTGCCCTCGGCCTTCGTCGTGAAGAAAGGGACGAATAAATTCGTGGCCTGGGCGATGCCGGGACCGTCGTCCTCAATCAGGATTTCAACGGCGCCCGACGCGCGCCGCCACGCCACGCGCACGCCGGCATCGGGCCGGCCGACGGTGCGCTGTTCGAGCGCCGCTTCGACGGCGTTCTTGATCAGGTTGATCAACACCTGCTCGAGCTGGGCGGTGTCGCAGGGGAGCGTGAGGTCCGGGCCGTCGGGCGCCGCAACGGCGAGCCGGGTTTCCAGCGCGACGACCCGCTGGATCAGTGGACGCAGGGCGCACGGCGCGAGCGTGGGTTGGGGCAGGCGCGCGAGCCGGGCATAGGCCTGCATGAAGCGGGCGAGGCTTTCGGCGCGGGCGCCGATGATGTCCAGTCCGCCCCGCATGTCGTCTTCCCAATCGGCCGGCCGGCGGGGCGACTTCAGGAGATCGCTCAGACTGCCGGCGATCGATTTGATCGGGGCAAGCGAGTTGTTCAGCTCGTGTCCGAGCACCCGCACGATGCGCTGCCAGGCGAGCAGTTCCTCCTCGCGGAGGGTCCGGCTCAGGTCGGCGATCACGACGAGTTTGTGCGGCCGCCCTCCCTCTCGGAATTCTGTCCGCCGCATGCCCCAGCGTCCGCTGCCACCGGGGAAGCTGAGCTCGAGGAGCCGCGCGGGCTCGCCCTCGAGACAGGGGGTGAGCCCAATCTCGGCGGCGTCCCGGCCGAGGATGCGCTCGGCGGGTTGGCCGAGGAGCAGCTGGCCGGCCTGGTTGGCGAGCCGGAGCTTGCGTTCGCCGTCGAAGGCAAAAATCGCGATATTGATCTCCTCCATCACAGTGCGGAGGAGCGCGGTGGCCTCGAGCGCGCTGAGCCGCTGATCCTGGAGGGTGCGGCTGAGGGTGTTGATCTCGGTCAGGATTTCGCCGAGCGGTTCGTCGCGCCGGGCGCCGCGGGCGCGGATGGCAAAGTCGCCCTCGCGCAGCGCGGAGAGCAGGTTGGCCATCGTCTGCAGCGGGCGGACGACGTGATTCTGGAGGGCGAACGCGAAGCCCAGCCAGCATCCGACTGTCACCAGCGTGAGCGTCCATTGCTCCTTCGGCTCCATGCCGCCGCGCCACACATAGTACTGCGTCACGGCGATCGCGGGCAGTCCGGCCAGCAGCACGTACAGCAGCACGAGCTGCTCATGGGTTAGGCGGCGGGCGGCCTTGGGCATGGTGGGGGCGGGGAATGACCGGGCGCGTCGCGATTTTACCCAAGTGTTCGCAGCCGTTTCGGTCGCGTCCAAAGGCGGACGATCCGCGCCGCGATCACAGCCCGTATTTCTCGAGCCGCCGGTAAAAGGCGCTGCGGCTGAGTCCGAGCTCCTCGGCGGCCTGGCGGGCGTTGCCGTCGCAGCGGGCCAGCGTCTTCTTGATCAGGAATGCCTCGACCTCCTCGATGCTCATCTCCTCGAGGCGGGGCGCGGTTTGGGAGGAATTCAGTCCGAGATCAGGCGCGCGAATCACGCGGTCTCGGGCCATGAGGACGGCGCGTTCGACGGCGTGATCGAGTTCCCGCACGTTGCCCGGCCATGGGTAGTCGCGCATGGCCTGGAGCGCGCTGTCGTCGAACCCGGTGATCGCCTTGCGATACCGTTCCACGTGCTGCTTGAGGAAGTGCTGGCCGAGCAAATCGATGTCCTCGCGCCGCTCGCGCAACGGGGGCAGGTGCAGTTGGATGGTGTTGAGGCGGAACAGTAGATCCTGGCGAAAACGGCCGGCCGACACCTCGGTCTGGAGATCGGCGTTGGTGGCGGAGACCAGGCGAACATTGGCGTGGTAGGTGCGCGACGAGCCGACGCGCTCGAACTCGCCGGTCTCGATCGTGCGCAGGATCTTGGCCTGCTGGCTCATCGGGATGTTGCCGATCTCGTCGAGGAAGAGCGTGCCGGTGTCGGCGAGTTCGAACCGGCCGGCGCGGTCCGCCTTGGCATCGGTGAACGCGCCGCGGACGTGGCCGAAGAGTTCGCTCTCGAACACGCCCTCGGGCAGCCCGCCCATGTTGACCGAGATGAACGGCTTTCCGGCGCGGCTGGAAACCGCGTGCAGCGCTTGGGCGACCAGGCCCTTGCCGGTGCCGTTCTCGCCGGTGATGAGAACGTTGGCGTCCGACGGGCCGACCCGCGCGATAATCTCGAGAATCGGCTGCATGGCCGCGGACTGCGCGATCAGATTCGGCCCGCCTTTGCCGCCGCCGCGGAGCAATTGGTTCTCGGCCTCGAGCCGGCGATAGGCACGGACGGCGAAACCGAGATCGACCTGATTCCGGATAATCGCGAGCAGCCGCGCGTTCTCCCACGGTTTGGTGACAAAATCACGCGCGCCCCGCCTCATGGCTTCGACGGCCACGTCGACACTCGCCCAGGCCGTCATCACGACCACCGGGAGAGTCGGATCGATCGCCTGCAGTTTCTGGAGCAGCTCCAAGCCCTCCTGCCCACTGGTGGTGTCGCGGGCGTAGTTCAGATCCATCAGGACCATCGCATAATCGTTGGCCTCGACGGCCTTGATGACGGCGGCGGGGGACTTGGCCGCCTCGGTCGCGTAACCTTCCGACTTGAGGAGGAGTCGCAGCGCCTCGATGACGTCCGGCTGATCATCGGCCACAAGGATCCGGTGGGCGGTGGGATTGGCCATAAACCAGTGACAGGCACCACCGGGGGAGCTGTCAAGGAACGGGAAAATCGGGCGTCAGTTCGGCTGCAAGCCGCCGCTCGCCGGCGGGCCCCGGAGCGTTCCACCGACCGTTTATGGCCCGGCGACTGGCGCCCGGCCCCGTCAGCCGGAAGCATGTAATCAGGTAGTTGCCTTGGTTGGGGTAGCCCTGCCCGTGAGGGCAGGGAGTTCTTCGTTGCTCCGCTCTAGGATGTCCCGCCGCTCACGCGGCGGGCTACAAAGTTCGCCTCTTTGCGATTTCTACTGCATCGATCCCCCCTCAGCGTACTCGCTTGCCTGACACTAGGCCCGAACGGAGGATGAGGTATAGGGTCTAAATCAGTCGCTGCTAGGGTAAATAGCCCACATGTTGCAGCTCACGATCGAGGATTGATTAAGCGTAATTACGCATTTTGACTACGTATTAGTCCTCCTATGGTCCACTTGACCGGTTACTACGTAGGCTAAAATCTAGGGATAAAACCTTACCTCTAATTGCTGATGTCGTGTTCGAAGGCCAAACGCAGTGCTGCTGGCTTCACCTTGGTTGAGGTGATGGTGGGCACGGCCGTGATGCTGCTCGCGCTCGTCGGGATGATTCAGGTCATCATCTCAGGCACCGAAATGATGGATGTGGCCAGGAAGCAGACCATCGCGATGCAGATCATCCACGGCCAGATCGATAATCTCCGGCTCAGCGAATGGTCCACAGTCAATGGATACCCCGCTTCCCGGACGGTCACGGTCAGCGCCGCCAGCCAGACGACCAATATTGGCTACGGTTTCGTCTTCGGCTCGAATCTTCCCGCCATTAGCACCGGCTTCACCTGCACGCGGACCATCTCGACGGTCCGGACCGACCTGAAACAGATCACGTTCACCGTCACCTGGCGCGGCAACACCGGCAGAACGTACACCCGGACGGGATCGACCTATTTCGGCAACAACGGGCTTTATGTCACCTACCAGCGCACCTAGTCGCGGCTGGCCGGGTCGCCGAAGGGGCTTCACTCTCGTGGAATTGCTGGTGGCGACGAGCATCTCCGCCTTCGTCTTCGCGGGCATTCTGGCGGCGTATCTGTTTGTCGGGCGCAATCTCACCCGGTTGGTGAACTTCCAGCATCAGGAGGTCGAAAGCCGGCGGACGCTGCGCCAGATGACGGAGGATGTGGGCGCCGCGATTAACCTCACCACGGCGACGGCCACGCAGCTCGCTCTGACGAAGCAAGCTTCGGGCGGCACTACGACGGTCACCTATGCCTATTCCTCCGGGGACGGGACCTTGACGCGCACGGATGCGGCGGGCGCGCGGATCGTGCTCACGGGATTGACGGCCTTTACCATCACCTACTACAACGAGCGGGGTACGGCGGTGACCCAGAAGCAGAGCGTCAAATCGCTGGAATTTGCGTTTTCGTCGGCCTCGGGCACGGCCGGCAGTGGCACGAAGTCCAGTTATCAGACGGTTTCCCCCCGGGTCGTCGTGCGCAACAAGGCACTGCTGAAGTGACGCCGTTCCCCTCCAGATTTTCTTCCCGACGCGGCTCCGTCATGCTGGCCGCGCTCTGCTTCGCGGCGGTCCTGACGCTCGCGCTCGGGAGTTATCTGACGCTGTGTTATCGCACCTTGGAAATGAGCACGCGCTCCCTGCAGGGTACGCATGCCCTGGAGCTGGCAGAGACTGGACTGGAGGACGCGCTGTGGGCCCTGAACAATGACGATTGGTCAGCATGGTCGATCAATGGTACTACGGCGACGAGGAGCATCACGGGCTTTGCCTACGAGAGCGGAGCGGCCGGTTCCGTGGAGCTGGCGGTCACCAGTTACGATGGCACGGCCGGAACGCGGGTCGTGACTGTGACCGGCACGACCACGAGGCCCGATGGGCAGACGGTGAGCCGCACCCTGACCTCCACGTCCGCCAAGGCGCCGCTGTTTGTGAATGCGATCGCCGCCACCTCCGGCCGCGTGCGGTTCAGGGCGGCCGGCACCGTCGACAGCTATGACTCGCGGCTGGGCACGTACGGATCTCAAACGCCGACCTATTCCGCCGTGGTGGCTTCGGTTTCGACTTCCACGAGTTCCGCGACGGTCCAACTGACCAACGCGCAGATCAAGGGCTACGTGGCCACCCTGAGCACGGGACCGTCGTACAGTTCCAGCGCGCGACTGATGGGCCCGACCACGCCGGTCGCGACGAAGATCGATGCCAATCAAATCAGCACCAGTCCCTATCAGCCGATTTTCGGGGAGTTGTCCCCCGCGGGGACGAGTATGCTGTTGCCGACGGGAACGGCCACCATCGGCACGGCCGGGGCGGCGACATCGGAACTTTACCATACCAGCGGGATCTCCCTGAATGGTGGCCAGGTGCTGACGATCGACGGCCCGGTTGTAATCACCGTGACCGGCGATCTGACGATTTCCAATTCAGCCAGGATTCGGATCACGACCAATGGGTCGCTCGAAGTGCATCTCGTCGGCGACCTGGCCATCAACGGCAACGGCATCCAGAACGACACCCTGCTGCCCAGGAAACTCGCCATCATCGGGACCGAGGACGAGAACGACACTCTGGGGATGGCCACCAACCAGCCCTTCTACGGCGTGATTTACACGCCGCTCGCCTCGATCACCATTGGCAACAGCCAGGCGATTTACGGCTCCATCGTGGCCAAGGCGGTGACCTTCAACGCATCGCCTGCTTTCCACTATGACGTCAGCCTGCGCGAGACCGAGTTCTCCGGCATCGACACCCCCTATGCGATCTCCGGCTGGCGCGAGTCGATCCATGGCAGCTGAACGCAGCTCGGTGGCCCGTTTTTATGCTCGCGCGTGCGGCGGGTTGACGCCGTCGTCAGCAGGCCGCGCCTGAATGTCATGTCTGCTTTTTCACTCCTAGCCAGAAACCAGCGCACGGGAGTGCTGCTGAACGGCACGGACCACGCCCTGCAGCTCGCGCGCCTGAACCGGCTGGATCAGAAGCCGGTGATGCTGGACTCGTTCACGGAGCTGGCCGCGGGTGACGAGGAAGGTCTTCTCCGCTGGCTGCGCGCGACCTTCCTGGACAAGGGGCAGGGTTACCTGCCGGCCTACTGCGGTTTTCATCCGCCGGATCGCGTCCTGTTGCGGGAAACGATCAACACGCGTCGGATGACGGAGCCGAACTACCTGGCGGCGCTGCTCGCCGAGCAGGCGAAGCTCACCTCGGTCAGTGACTGGCAGGTGGCGGTCCTGCATCCGCTGGACGGTGAACTCTTCACGGCGGCAACGCCCTCGCGGCCCGGGTTGTTGCTGGGCTTCCCGCTCAGCAGCGTGCGCGATCTGCAGCAGCGCCTGCGGAAGGCCGGCATGCGCCCCCGGCGGCTCGAAGTGGGCAGCGTGGCGCTGCTCGGCGCCCTGTCCCGTTACCTGCGCGAAACCGCCTACCCGCATGCCACCGTCGTGTGCGAGATCGGCCAGACCCAGACGCGCATCTACTTCGTGGCCCGCGACGGCGTGCACACGCCGGCCACGCTGCCGCACGGGCTGCTTTCGATTCACGAGGCGGCGATGAAGGAACTCGGCGTGCCCGACATCGCGGCAGCGCGGCAGCAGCTCGCGGATCCCACGGCCGAGCTGCGCGCGCACAGCCGCCGCCTCGTTCGCATGCTGACGCGCCACCTGAAACCGGCGGTGGACTATTTCGAAATGCAGACGGGCCAGCCGATCGGGGCCCTGTTTTGCGCCCACCTTCCCACCAAGCTGGCTTGGCTCGAGGAGGCGCTGTGTGCCGCGATCGACTTGGAATTTCTCGTCCCGGATTTCGCCACGTGGCTGCCCCTTGCCGGCCTCGAGCTGGCCCCCAACACGCCGCCGCTCCCGCGGGCCTGGTTTCAAGCCCTGAGCCTTGTGTCCGAACTGGCCCCGCTGGCCACCGCCAATGAAGCGAAATCGTGACCCGCTGGCCCTGAGTCCACACTGGCATGTGGACTGCCGCATCGAGGCGGATCTGCCCGAGGACAACATCGTCGGGACGCGTTTCCTCATCAATGTCGTGTTCACCGCCGTGGCCCTCGTGGCACTGCTTTACACCGGCTGGCTCGGCTACGTGAACCTCAACCTGCGGCACCAGATCCGGGACTGGGAGCTTCGCATCAACGAGAACCGCGCGGAGGTGCGCGACATCCAGCGCATGCAGCAGGAATACGCCGCGGAGGCGGCCAAGATCGACCAGGCGCACGCGCTGGTCAGTCCCGAGCTCTTCGTCTCGGATCTCTTCGCCAACATCGGCCGCACCCGGCCCGAGCAAATGGCGATCGACCTCATCGAGTGGTCGGATGCCGGGGTCGTCGTGCGGGGCAGCGTCGCGGAAAAATCCGAGCGGGCCACCCGCCTGCTCGGCGGCTACGTCGAGCAGTTGCGCCGGGACGATAAAATCGCGCCGCTCTTCCGCGAGATCAGCCTCACGGACGTTGGACGCGGCGCGGCGGGTGACACCCTGCGGTTTGAAATCATCTTCCGCCTGAAGAACCCCCGGTCGTGAACGCCTTCTTCGCCAACCTTCCCGGCCTGGTGCGGCGCTATCCGCAGAGCGCGATCTGCCTCCTGCTCACGATCGTGTTGAGTGGAACCGCGGGGATCCTCCAGGGCCAGATTGGCGAACTCGACGTGATCCAGCGGGAGCGCGCCCGGGAGGGCGAGGCCATGCTCGAGTTGCTCGTCGGCGGATCGACCCAGCGGCAGGAACTCGCGGCGGTGCACGAAGTATCGCGGCGGATCGACGACAACCTCGTGGTCGAGGACAACCTGGCCGAGAACCTCTGGTATTTCTACAAGCTGGAGGAGCAGACCCGGGCGCGGCTGCCCGAGTTGCACCAGCTCAGCTCGCCCGCCGGCGACAAGTCGACCCTGTATAAGCGAATTCCCTGCACGCTTCGCGCCACCGGCAGCTTCGAGCAGGTGGCCGCGTTCCTCCTCGCGCTCGAGACTGGCCCCCGCTTGGTGAACATCACGGCCTTTAGTTGCGCCCGCACCGGCACGGGTGGGTCCGGCCTCGCGCTCGATCTGTCCATCGAACTCCTCGGCAAGAAATGAACCGCGCGTCCTTCCTGATTCTTCTCGCGGTCCTCCGGCTCGGCGCTTCGCCGCTGGCGGCGGCCGAGCCCGTGCCGAAGGCGATCCCTGGGACGCCCGCGGCGCCTCCGCCCCTGTCGCCCCGCTTCAAGCAGGTGCGGGAGCGCATCGGCGCTTTGTATCAGAATCGAAACGAGACTCCGCCGCCCCCCGATCCCCGGTACAATCCCTTTCGTCCACCCGGGGTGGCCATCCAGTCCGCCCCGGTGCTGCCCGCCAGCGTCGAGCCCGCCTTGGGCGAACCGGTGCCCGTGGCCTCCGCGACCGATCTGGCGCGGCTGCAGGAAGCGGTCGCCACCCTCAAGGTCAGCGGCACCTTCGAGAAGGACGGCCGGCTCTATCTCGTGATCAACGCGAAGCCCTACAAGGACAACGACGTGATCCAGACGCAGGTGCAGGGCGAGCCGGTTTACATGCGAGTCCGGCAGGTCTCGCGCCGCAGCGTCACCGTCGTGCTCAACGAGGCCGAGATGACGCTCAAGTTCTGAGCGGGACAATCCGGGTTCGATATTCCGGTGGCGGCGAGCGTGAGCGAGTGGCGGCCTGGGAGGAGATCGAATAGGGTCACACCAAGGTAAAGCTGGGCCAGTTCACGCGAAGGCGCGAAGCCATCCGGGCGTGGACGAGCCACGCCTACAAAAATTACGTAGCGCGCCCACGACGGCTGGTCGGCCACCCGCGAAGATAAGGTTCCGGCTTCGCGTGACATCTGGATTGCCTGCTCCGGTAGCAACGAGCACCCGCGAGTTGACCGGCAGGGTCGCTGGCGACGGGCCCGTTTTGCGCGGCGTCGATCGCCGCCCTGCCGATCAGTAGGGGTAAAAAATTCCCTGCAGCCGGCGCGGTTCCCGAGTCCGCGTCAGTTCCAGCATCAGGCCGGGATTCCGTTTGCACGCGCTGTCCGGGACCGCGACCTTGGTCGTCCCCGATGGAAAAGAAACCGAGCCACGATCGCGATCCTCGTCCGCCGGCTCCGAAGTCTTCCGGTGCACCGGCCACGGTGGAAACCGGCTGGCTGCCCGACCTGGTTTACACGGGGGAGAAATTTGAAGCGGGTCTGGCTTTTTTTGCCGACGCCCTGGGCCGGATCACGCGTTTTTCCCGTGAGCCGGCCGATCTCGCGATGGCACGGCGACTGGCCGGGCAGGCCGCGCTGCCGGGATTGGTGAATACCCACGCGCACGGCTTCCATCGGCTCGTTCGTGGCCGGGCCGAACTGCGGGGGCGCGCCGACCGCGACGCGCGCGCACCCTGGCGGAACGCCTTGGAGCGGGTGGCGTCGCGCGTGACGGCGGAGGACGTGTTCGACGTCGCGCGGATGACCTTCATGGAGATGCTCCTGTCGGGCATCACGTGCGTCGGGGAGTTTCATTACCTGCACCACCCGCCCGACGGCCAGCCGGCGCCGGAGCCGAACCATCTCGCGCAGGAGGTGATTCGCGCGGCGCACGACGTCGGCATCCGGATTGCGCTGCTCCGCGTCGCGTGGAGCCGGGCGGGCTTTGGCGCCCCCGCGGAAGCCGCGCCCCCGCGTTTCGACACGGGACCCACCGAACGCTGCCTGCGCGACACCGATGCGCTGCACCAATGGGTCGGGCGGAATTTTCCCACCGACGAGGCCTGGGTGGGCATGGGCGTGGCCGGGCTGGCGCAGGTGCCGCTCGAGTCCTTGAAGACGATCGCCGCGCACGCGCGCAGCCAGCGTTTCCGGCTGCATGTGCAATTGGCCGCGACGGCGGAGGAGAATGCCGCGTGCCGCGCGGAATACGGACGCACGCCGGTGGCGCTGCTCGCGGAGCACGGCATCGTCGACAAGCGCTTCACGGCGGTCGATGCGATCCATTTGTCGGAGGAGGAAATCAAAATCCTCGGCACCGCCCGCGCGACGGCCTGCGTTTGTCCGGTGACCGCGGCGAATCTCGGCCTGGGCCTGGCACCGGTGGAGGCGCTGGCGGCGGCCGGAGCCGGCGTGGCATTGGGGACCGACAGTCACGGGCAGATCGATCTCCTGCAGGAGGCCCGGGTGCTGGAGTACGCGCTGCGGCTCGCCGGGTCGCGGCGTCCCGGGCTGGCGGCTGATCCCGCGACGGCGTTGTTTCATGCGGCCACGGTCACCGGGGCCCGCAGCCTGGGTTCGACGGGCGGTGCGCTCGAGGTGGGCCGGCCGGCGGATTTCTTCACCGTCAATCTATTCGATCCCGCGCTGGCGGGCTCCGATGCCGGATCGCTGCTTGCGCACGTCGTCCTGGCGCTCGAGCGCCGGGCGGTGCGCGAGGTGTGGATCGGCGCCCGGCAGCGGCTCGTCAACGGCCGGCACGCCCTCCATGGCCCGATCGTCGGACGCTTCGTCGAGGGGCAGCAGCGCGTCTGGGCCGGCGGCGAGGCGGGGCCGGTCGTGCGTTGACCGCGGCGGACGATCCCTTCTTTTCGCTTCATGTCCCTCACCCTGGTGGTTCTGGCGGCTGGCATGGGGTCGCGTTACGGCGGCCTGAAGCAAATCGATCCGGTCGGCCCGGCCGGCGAGACCGTGCTGGATTACGCGGTGTTTGATGCGCGGCGCGCCGGATTCTCGCGCGTGGTCTTCGTGATCCGCCGGGATTTCGAGGAGCTTTTCCGCGATTCGATCGGCGCGCGCTACGCGGATCGGGTCGAGGTGGATTATGTCTTTCAAGCGGTGGATGCCCTGCCGGCCGGCTTCGGATCGCCGGCGGCGCGCGAGAAACCGTGGGGCACGGGCCATGCGCTCTGGTGTGCGCGGGCGGCGGTGCCGGGAAATTTTGCGGTGATCAATGCGGACGACTTCTACGGCGCGGATTCCTTCCGGCAGCTCGCGGGCTTTCTTACGCCGGCGCGGCCGCCTGAGGTGGCGCTGGTGGGCTTCATGCTGGCCAACACGCTGTCGGAGCACGGCGCGGTGTCGCGCGGGGTCTGTGCGGTCGACCGCGGCGGCGCGCTCCAGGAGATCGTCGAGCACACCGGCATTCTGCCCACCGACGTCGGTCCCGGCCGGAAGTTCAGCGGGGCGGAGGTCGTCTCGATGAACTGCTGGGGATTCACGCCGGCGATCTTCGAGGGCCTGGATCGGCAGTTTCGCAGCTTCCTCGCGCCGCTGGGACTGGGCGCGGCGCCGGCGGGTGCCGGGCCGGATTCGCTCAAGGCGGAGTTCTACCTGCCGGCAGCGGTGTCGGCGCTGGTGGCGGAGGGACAGGCGACGGTGCGGGTCCTGCCGACGGCCAGTTCGTGGTTTGGCGTGACCTACCGTGAGGACAAGCCGCGGGTCGAGGCGGCGCTTCGCACGCTGATCGCGGCCGGAGAATACCCCGCGGCCCTGCGGGCCTGAGGGAGACCGGAACTTCGCGCTCGTCCGCACAGCGGGCGGCGGACAGTTTTTCCGCCGATGAAATTCCACCGTCCCGATGCCGACGTCTTTGTGCCCGAGCCGGCCGGGTTGACTTCGGAACAAGCGCTGGCCCGGACGACGCACCTGTGCGTCGTCGCGCACCAGGATGACATCGAGATCATGGCCTATGCGGGCGTGGCGGAATGCTTCGGGCGCGACGATCGGCATTTCACCGGCGTGGTCGTGACCGATGGTGGCGGCTCGGCCCGCACCGGCCGGTACGCGGGGTTCACGGATGCGGAGATGCGCGCGGTGCGCCGCGA
>CAINHV010000439.1 GCA_903848965.1 uncultured Opitutia bacterium
CCTTTACTCCCGACCCTTTAACCAACTCGAAACCATCATGGCCAGAATCTGTGCAATCACCGGTCGCCGTCCCGTCAAGGGCTCGATTATCAACCGCAAAGGTCAGTCCAAAAAGAGCGGTGGCATCGGCACGCACGTGACGAGCATTACGAAGCGCAAATTCCGCCCGAACCTTCAGCGGGTCCGCGTGAAGATGCCCAATGGCGGCTCGAAGCGCATCTGGGTCTCCGTGAAGGCGATCAAGGCGGGCTTGATCGAAAAAGTCTAATCTCTCTGCCGTAGGCTTTTATCCTCTTTCGCCCGCGACTTCGCTGTCGCGGGCTTTTTGTTGCCAACCCCCTGCAAGTTGAGACAGGAGTGCAGTCTGTGCCGCCCGTCTCGAAAGCACTAGACCCGGATTTCGTCGCTTCGGATGCGTTGGCACCAGGGGACGACGAATCAATCGCGCATCGGGTGGAGGCCGAGATGACCCGGCTGCTTTACCGATCAGCCGGCTTCGGTCTTTTTTCGAATTTTGTTCTCGGTTTGGTCTTGGTGGCCGGGACTTTCCCGCACCACCCGATGGCCAAACATGGCCTCTGGCTGGGAAGCCTGCTCTTGGTCTCCCTCGGCCGGCTGGGCATCAACCTCGCCTTCAAGCAGGCCGAGCCGTCGATCGATCAACACCGCCGCTGGCGGGCGCTGTTTCTCCTCGGAGTGGTGATGGCAGGCTTGGTTTGGGGCTGCGCCGGTTGGATCTATTTCGAAAACGCGGAACTCCTGCCGCTGATGCTGCTGGTGATGATCATCGCCGGGATGAATGCCGGAGCCGCCCGGTCGCTCGCCCCAGTGCCGGTGAGTTACCAGGTCTATGTCATCACGACGATGACCCCTCTCTTCTTCCGCTTCATCATGCAGCCAGACGCCACGGGCTGGACGTTGGGGCTCTCGTTTGTCACCTACGCCCTTTTCCTCCTCAAGACCGCGAAGCTCCACCAGGCTGATCTCCGGCAGCTCTGGCGGCTCATTTTCGAACACGAAGTGCTCGCGGTGCGACTCGGCGAAGCCAAGGAACAGGCGGAGGCCGCCAGCCAGGCCAAGAGCGAATTCCTCGCGACGATGAGCCACGAAATCCGGACGCCGATGAACGGTATCATGGGCATGCTGCAGGTACTCGAAACCTCACCACTCAATCCGGAACAAAAGGCTCAGGTGGACACGGCGACGGGCTCCGCAGACACCTTGATGCGGCTCCTCAACGACATCCTCGATTTCTCCAAGATCGAAAGTGGCAAGCTCGACTTCGAGGCGATCAGTTTCCCTCTGGGCTCGACCGTCACCCAAGTCGTGGCCCTCCTGCGCGCGCGGGCCGTGGAGAAGCGCCTCGAACTCAGCGTCAATCTCTCGCCCGATCTTCCCTCGCACGTCGTGGGCGATGCGGTTCGCATCAAGCAAGTGCTGCTCAACCTCGCGGGCAACGCGATCAAGTTCACGGAGCGCGGGCGGATCGAACTCGCCGTGCGCCTGATGCAGGGGGACGACAAAGCCGTCACGCTCCGCTTCAGCGTCAAAGACACCGGCATCGGGATGGACGTCACGACGCAGGCAAAGCTCTTCCAGATCTTCTCGCAGGGGGACAGCTCGACGACCCGGCGATTTGGCGGCAGCGGACTCGGGCTCGCGATCTCCCAGAAACTCGTGAACCGGATGGGCGGGCACATCGTGGTGCAGAGTTCGCCCGGAGAAGGCTCGGAATTCACCTTTGAACTCACCCTCCCCCTGAGCGCCGCGCCGGTCCGGGGCTCGCGGGCACCCTTCCCGCAACCGCCGCATCGCCTGTCCGGGCGCCTCCTGGTCGTCGAAGACGATCGGGTCAATCAGCGGGTGATCGAACTCCTCCTCGAGAAGCTCGGACTCACGAGTGTCGTCGTCGTCGATGGTGTTGCCGCGGTGGATGTCGCCACCTTCGAGCGTTGGGACGCCATCCTGATGGACTGTCAAATGCCGGGCATGGACGGCTTCGAGGCCACCCGCCAGATTCGCCAGCGACTCCAGGGCCAGCCGCTGCCGATCATCGCGCTGACGGCGAATGCCATGCAGGAGGATCGCGACGCTTGCATCGCCGCCGGCATGGACGACTTCATCGCCAAACAGATCCGGCAGGAGGAATTACGGGCCTGCCTGACGCGCTGGCTCCCCGCCGCCGCGCCGCGCGACGCCGGACCCGACCCGTTAGCAGTGGCGTCTTAGGCCGGCGGAATACCGAGGGAAGATCGCCCGCAGCCGTTCACTCAGAGCGCCCGGAAAACCACGGCCGCGTTTTGACCGCCGAAGCCAAGATTGTTGCTCAACACGGCGCTGATTTTCGCCGCCCGCGCGACATTCGGCACATAGTCGAGGTCGCACTCGGGATCGGGATCCTCGAGATTGATCGTCGGGGCGATCATCTGCGTCTGGAGCGTCTTCACGCAAATCACCG
>CAINHV010000440.1 GCA_903848965.1 uncultured Opitutia bacterium
AGCACCTTCTTGGTCAGGACGAGCTCAATCGACACCTCGCCGTGAATCTTGTCCTGACAGCGCTTCAGGAGCCAGTTGATGAAGCGCGTCTCGACGTCTTTCAGAGTCAGGTCCTCCACGAGGCCGACGAGCACGCGGAGATGCTGGCTCATGGAACCGAGCATGCGGAGTCCGAGTTCGGGGCGGCGGGCGAGGAGTTCCAGAAAGGGCGCTTTCGGCACTACGATCACCGAGGAGGATTCGAGCGCGCGCGCGTTGGCCGGATAGCCTTGATTGCCGGCGACTGAAGCCTCCGCCAGCGATTCACCGGGACGGAAAACATAGATGACCTGCTCCTTGCCGGCGGCACTCACGCGGTGGACATTGATGGCGCCTCTTTGCACGACGTAGAAGCCCTCGGATGGCTCGCCCTCGTGGAAGAGGTACGCGTCCTTGGCGAGCGAGCGAAGCGTGGAGAAACCGGCAATCGCCTGAAGTTCCGGCGCGGGAAGCCCGGAGAAAAGCTGACACGAGCGCAGGGTGGCGGCGATCGCGGCTTGGCGGAGTGGAGCAAATTCGGCCGGCACGCTCCCAGCCCTATCGGATCCGCGTTCCGCGTCCCGCCAAATCTGCGGAGGGAAGTCCTGCGCTCACGCGCGCGGCTACATCTCAGTCGTAGCCCGCTGCGTGAGCAGCGGGAGGTTTGGCTGCACGGCGCGCTAAAATTATGTCACGACGCGCTGGAACCGGGTCTCCCACGCGCCGTCGCGACGCCGCTCCGGCCGGGCCTCGAATCCGTCGGCTTGCAGTTTCTCGATGAGCGGCGACGGCAGGAACGGAGTCGTGAGCACCAGCGTGTCGCCGTCGATCATCTGGGTTACGATCGCCATGATGTCCGACATGGGTTCGCGACCCGCCGCCAGGAGCGGACGAACATCGAGAAGCCGGGAACGCCCCGCAGGCGTCGGATCGCTCATGGCGATGGGGAGGCGGACTTCGCTGGCCGCATGACGGCGGCGGCGGCTTCGGAGATGTCGCCCTGCAGGCCGGCGTGCTGATGCACGATCTCGCCCTCGGCGTTCAGCACCGTGAACAGATTCGAATGGGCGAACTGGCCGCGGGCATCCTGCTTGTACTTTACCCCGAGCAGCATCGCCAGGTCCTGGACCGCCGCTTCCGGCCCGCGCAGGAGAGTCCAACCGGCATCGAGCGTCATGCGCTCGCGAAAAGCCAGCAGCGCGGCGGGGGTGTCGCGCACGGTATCGAAACTGACCAGGACAATCTGCGCGCGCTCGCGCACGGCTTCCGGCAGCGCCGACCGCAGCCGTTGCAGATCGCTGACGAGGATGGGGCAGGCGTATTCGCAGCTCGCGAAGAACATCGCGATCACGACCGGCCGGCCCCGTAGCGTGGCGAGCTTGGACACGCGTCCCGCATCGTTCGTCCAGATCGCATCGAGTTGATACAACGACCGCGCGGTCAAGGGAGCGTCGGGTGCGATGGCGGCGCAGCAGGGAGGCCTGATGGCCGATCCCGATCCGGGCGGGACAGCGCCCTCGGCGGCGAGGAGGGCGCTGGCGGCGGCAAACCCGGATAGGAGGACGGCGATCGTTTTCATGGTGATTGGGCGCAGCGAAAGCCGAGGTTGGGCACCGAATAGCTGGCGCGCACGGAACTGCGAAAACCGGCGCGCATAAAACCGGCGAAATCGGAGGGATCGCGGATGCCCGCGGCGCCGGCGCCGCAGAAGAGGTTGCGATCCAGTCCGCTGTCGCCACGCGACTCGCCGGTGACCATCGCGGTGTTGAAATCATCAACCCATTCCCAGACGAGCGTGAGGAGATCGCGGGCGCCGAAATAATTGGGCCGGCCCGAGCCCGCCGCGGGCAGCGGCTGGGGCGTCGGTTGCGTGAACCAGGCCAGAACCTGCGCGGGAAAGCCCGGCTCTTTCGCGCCTTCGGACTGCGTGAAGCCGGCCGCGGCGGCGCGTTCCCATTCGGCGATCGTGGGCAGGCGTTTGTCGATGGCTCGGGCATAGGCGCGGGCCGCAAACCACGACACGCGCACCACCGGCGCACCGACGGGGGCGGACGGACCCAGTTCCAGATCACCGGCCCAGTCGGACAGGTAGCCGGAGTCGGCGAAGAGGGGGCTCACCTGAGAGCGGCGCCAGCGCGGGTGGGCCTGCACAAAGGCGAGGTACTCCGCATTGGTGACCGGACGGATATCGAGCCAGAATGGCGCGACGGAGATCTCGGCCGGCTCGTCCTGGCTGCGAATCAAGGGGCGGTAGGTGCCGGCGGGGATCGCGGTCATCCCGGCTTGCGTGGCCGGGCCGGCCCGCGTGGTCGCGAGCGTCGCGAGCAAGGCGAAGCCGACGAGGGCGAGATGCCCCGCCTGCTGCCAGCCCACCGGAATGAAACACCTGGCCATGGGATTACTTGTTCTCGGCGCGGACGCGCTTCACGTCACTCACAGACACGGCGCCGAAGTCATTGCCCCAGGAATTCATCGCGAAGGTGAGCACATCGGCGACCTGATCGTCGGTGAAGTCATGCGGCGGCATCATGTTGTTATAGGGCTTGCCGTTGACGGTGATCGGTCCGCTGAGGCCCTTGATGACCGACTTGATCGCGCGGTCCTTGTCGGCCTTGAGAAAGTCGGATCCGGCCAGGGGCGGGAAGACCGCCGGCAGCCCTTCGCCGTTCGCCATGTGGCAGGCGAAACACGAGGTGAGGAAGACTTTCCTGCCGCGCTCGAGCTGAATTTCCTTCGTGAAGCCGGCGATGCGGGGATTGTCCGCGATGGCGGCTTCCTTTTGCGCCATGAGTTCCGCTTCGCGCTTGCTCGCGGCAAAGCCGGCGTCGGAGGCCTGGCCGATGTAGACCTCATCGATTTCCTTGCCGGAATAAGTGAGGGCGTTCCCGGCGCCGGTGACCTTGAGCATGCCGAGCGCGCCCTTGTTGAAGGCCCGCGAGAGCGAGTGATCGACGAGGATGTACGTGCCCGGAACCTCGACCTTGAACTCCACCACGGTCGAGCCCCCGGCGGGGACCATCGTGGTCTGGACGTGGCGCTGGGCCGGCAGGACGCCGCCCTCGACATAGACGGTGTCGAAGATCTCGCCGATGACGTGGAACGAGGACGTCAGGTTGGGGCCGCCGACTCCGAAGTAGAGCCGGACGGTTTCGCCTACCTTGGCCTGGAGGGCCATGTCGCCGACGAGCGCGCCGACCGAGCCGTTGAGGACGACGTAGGGAGGACGCTCGTCCTCGGCCTTCATCGGATCGAAGTTCTGCAACCCGCCCTCGCCGTGGCGGCCGGCGGTGTAGATCTCGCCCTGCATCACGTAGTACTCACGGTCGACCGGCGGCATCCCGTCCTTGGGGTCGACGAGAATCAGCCCATACATGCCATTCGCGATGTGCATCGGCACGGGAGCGGTAGCGCAGTGATAGACGTACAAACCGGGATTGAGCGCGGTAAACGAGAATTGCGACGAGTGCCCCGGAGCGGTGAAGGACGAGGCGGCACCGCCGCCGGGCCCGGTGACCGCATGCAGATCGATGTTATGCGGCACCTTCGACGTTGGGTGGTTGTTGAGGTGAAATTCCACAAAGTCGCCCTCGCGCACGCGGATGAACGAGCCGGGCACGTTGCCGCCGTAGGTCCAGAAGGTGTATTCGACGCCATCGGCGAGCCGTTTGACGACTTCGCGGACCTCGAGGTTCACAATCACTTTGGCCGCATGCTGGCGCGTGATTCGCGGCGGGACGTGGGGTGCCTCGGTGAGAACGGCGGTTTCGACGGGAAGGTCGGCCGCGAGGGGTCTGACACCGGGGCGGGCGAGGACGGTGCCCTCGGCGGCGTCGAGCCGGGGCAGGAGCGCAACAAGCGCAACGAAAAGAAGGGCGGCGCCGGGTCTTGGGCAGGTTGGGTTCTTCATGGTCGGTCGAGATTTAGTGCCCGCATCATGCCCGGAGTTCCCCAGGCGCGCCTTGACTTGAAGCAAGAAGTTGCGAGGGCGGGGCGGACCGCTTCTCCGGAGCGACGAAAGTGCCCGCCGGGGTTCACTCGAACGATCAACCCGCAAGCCGGCGTAATCTGTCCGCACGCTGGCGGCTACTGATCCGCGCGCTCGTACGAATCGTGCCAGCGATGAAGCGCCCACCACTCGACGGCGAGGATCACGAGGTTGAACAGAAGGCCGAGGAGGCAGGTGACAAGCGCGGTGGCAAACAACGCCGGGAATTTTGCCTGACTGTTGAAGATCACCGCGGCAAAGCCGAGCCCGCCGCCATCGCCGGCCGACGAGCCCGCGTTCATGTCCGCCACGACCGCGCCGATCGGCGCGAGCGTGGCGGCGATCCGCAGCCCAGTGAAGAAGTACGGCAGCGCGCCGGGAACGCGGAGGAGCAACAGTTGCTGCCAGCGGCTGGCGCGGTACGAGGCGAAGAGTTCGACGAGGTTTCGATCGACG
>CAINHV010000441.1 GCA_903848965.1 uncultured Opitutia bacterium
AGGTGGGCGCAGCAACTGCGCCCACGACCGGCCCGTCTCTTGACTTAGCTAATGCCCTAGCTAACACCCGCCTCATGCCCGCCTCCCGCCCGCGAAAGGCCGCCCAACCCACGCGCCGGGGCCGTCGACTCTCAGCCGCCGACCCGGCTCCCCGCCCCTCCATGGTCAACGTCCACGAGGCCAAGACCAATCTCTCCCGCCTCCTCGTCCGGGTCGAGGCCGGCGAAGAGATCACGATTGCACGGGCCGGCCACCCCTTTGCCCGCCTCGTTCCTTTGGCGGCCGCCGCTTCCAGTGGTCCTCGCATCCCCGGCCGTTTCAAGGGCATGTTCGGTCCGCTTACCGTCGAAGAAGCCATGACGCCGCTCCCGCCGGATCACGCCGGGCTTACCCCGAGTTCCACGGATCCTCTTTCGCCACGGTGAAGTTGCTCCTCGATACGCACACCGTGCTTTGGTGGCTCGAGGCGAATCCGAGGCTGGGGCCGCGCGCCACCAAGGCCATCAGCGACCGCGGCAACCAATGCTGGCTCAGCGCGGTGTCGGTCTTCGAAATCGAAACCAAGCATCGTCTCGGCAAGCTCACCCTGCCCGTGCCGCTCCAACTCGGCTGGGACGCCACCCTCCAGGCAGAGTCGTGGGAAATCCTGCCCGTTACGCTCCCGCACGCGCGGCAAGCCGGCCGTTGGCCGGGGAGCCATGGCGATCCCATCGATCGCCTCCTCGCCGCGCAAGCCGAGTTGGAAAATCTTACGCTCGTCACCTGCGATCCAGCCTTCGCCGCCTTCGGCTCCCGCACCTTGTGGTGAGGGAGACCGAAATCTTTGCTGGTTCCTGGCTTTCTGGCTTCCGGCTCAAGCCACCCGGTCTCTGCCGTTCACCACCAAGGCACCGAGTGGACCGGCCATCACAACCCGTCTCCGCAGCTCCGCGTGAGTTAAATCAGATCCCGATCACGGCACCCCGAACGCCATGATGTTCGGCCCGGTCGCGACGGCGACGAACTGCTTTTGATCGAACACGTAGGTCATCGGAGACGCCTTCCACAGCGCGTTCGTCTGAAAACTCCACAGCGGCTTCCCGCTTTTCGCATCCGCCGCCATCAGCGCGCCGCTGTCCTCGCAGAAAATCACCACGCCGCCGGCCGTGCTGATCACGCCGCCCCACGACTCGACGGTGCCCACCTGCGGCAGCGCCCACACGACCTGGCCCGTCGTGATATCGATCGCTCGAAGCGACCGCTGCGCGCCCGGCGCCGGCACATAAGAGCCGCCCATGAAGCGCTTGCCGGCCTCCCACTCCATCGGGACCTTGGTGAAGATGCCGCCCATGTCGTTCGTCTGAACGTAATAGAGCTTCGTGATCGGGTTGTAGGAGGTGGAGTACCAGTTCGACGCGCCGACGAGGGCCGGATAAACTAGGCGGCCCTCCAGCGTCGGCTCCATGTTCGGAGCGCGCAGCGGGCGGCCCTTGGGATCGAGGCCCGTCGCCCACGTGACCTTGTCCACGTACTGCTGGCCGAGGAGATATTCGCCGTTGGTGCGATCGAGCACGTAGAAAAATCCGTTGCGGTTCGCCTGCACGAGGAGCTTCCGCGGCTTGCCCTGCCAGTCGGCGTCGACGAGCGCGGGCGTTTCCTGCGCGTCGTAATCCCACACGTCGTGCGGCGTGAACTGAAAATGCCACTTGAGGGCGCCGGTCTTCGCATTCAACGCCACGACCGAGTCCGTGTACAGGTTGTCGCCCAGGCGATCTTCGCCGTAGAGATCCGGACAGGGATTCCCGACCGTCCAGTAAACCGTATCCAGCGCGGCATCATAGGTCCCGGTCATCCAGGTCGCACCACCCGGATGATCGATGCCCTTGCCCTGCCAGGTCTCCGAACCGGGCTCACCGCGCTTCGGCGTCGTCCAGAACCGCCAGACTTCCTTCCCTGTCGTCTGATCGTAGGCCGCCACAAAACCGCGGACACCTTCGTCGCCACCGGAGGTTCCGGTGATCACCAGATTACCGACGGGCAGCGGCGCCCCGGTCGCGTTGTAGTTCTGGCGCCAGTCGGCCATCTCGGTTTCCCAGAGCAGCGCGCCGGTGACCTTGCTCAACGCGATGATGTGCGCGTGGTCCGTGACCATGAACAACCGATCGCCAACCACGGCGACGCCGCGGTTGATGCCCCCGGAGGCGTTGCCCACGAGGCCCTTGGTCCGCGGACGCTGGTAATGCCAGATCTCGCGACCGGAGCCGGCATCGAGCGCGTAGCATTCGTTGGCGGCCGTCACGTACATCACGCCCTCGGACACGACCGGCGTGGACTGCACGTTGCCAGTGTTGCGCATCGTGAAGGTCCACTTCGGCGCGAGCGAGGCGACGTTGCCCTGATTGATTTGGGTCAGCGTGCTGTAGCGGCTGCCACCGGGCCCGCCGTTGTAATTCGTCCAGTCGGTTTGCGACGTCACGGAGCGCCAGTGCGCGCCGTCCTTGCGGAAAAGGTGCAGCTTGTGGTCGTCACCGAGCAACTGGAGATCGAACTGGCTCTGATTCAGGATCAGGCCCGCGAACGATGTGCCGCCGGCGGCGATCGTGGCGCGCACCGGCGCGGTGCCTTCGCGCGGCTTCAGCGTGCGGAGAAATTGAATGAGTTTCGAAGTGTCGCTCTCCGTGAGGGCTGGCGCCGGCGGCATCCCGGAGGCGGGAAAGCCCTGGCGGAAAATTGTCCGCAGTTCGTCATCGGAGCGGATCGGCACGCGCGCGGAGATGCCGGGCCCGAGTTCGCCGCCGTTGCCATCGGTGCCGTGGCAAGGCGCACAGCTCACGGCGAACACTTCGCGGCCCGTTTGCTGCGCGAGGACGCTCTGACCGACGAGCAGGATACCAAGCAAGAGGGGTAACTTCATCCGCGGGAGTGTGCTCGTTCAGTGACGGACGGGAAGCCGGATTATTGGGCAATTCCCGAAGTTAACCACCGAGGCACCTACCTCATCGATGGATCGATCGCCCCGCTCTTCGGAGCGGGGCGCGGATTGAAACATCGTGGTCGTAGCGCCATTCTGCGCCGACCCCTTCTGGCTTGGCCCTGCTAAACGATCGATGCGGGATCCGGAGTGGTTCGCTTCGCTTCGGCAGGTTTCAGGGCGTTGATCTTTTCCATCTGCTCGTCACTGAGCGCGAAGCCTTCGAGATCGATGTTCTGCGCGATGCGTTCCGGATTGGTGCTTTTGGGGAGAACCACTCTGCCGGATTGAAGGTGCCAACGGAGGATGACCTGTCCGGTCGCGCGCCCGACGGCCGCGGCGATCTCAACAATCACAGGATCTTTCAAGAGTCCGAATGCGCCCGACGCAAAGGGGGCGTAGGCCTGCACCACAATGCCCTGCGCCTGGCAGTACCTTTCGAGTTCGGGATCCTGACAGTAGGGGTGGAGTTCAAACTGATTGACCATCGGAACGGTGCGGCCCGCGTCGATCAATTCGCCAAGGTGCGAGGGCGTGAAATTGCAGACCCCGATGGCGTGCGCGTCGCCGCGCCGCAGGATCGACTCGAAAGTTTCCCAGATCG
>CAINHV010000442.1 GCA_903848965.1 uncultured Opitutia bacterium
CGAACTGATACAGGTGCCGCGGGAGGCCCGCGATTTGGTTGCTCCGATACACCGGGTCGCCGTCGAATCGAAAGTCGTTGAGCGTGTACTCCTGTCGCAGGGTGAGTTGGGTCCCGTCGCTTCGGCCCGGGAGTAATTCCACGTCCAGACCCAATTCCACCCCCTGGTGTCGGGCGTGCGGCACATTGACGGTCCCGATGTCGCGTCCGGCGGCGTCGTGCAACTCGAGGAGCTCATTCCGCACCCAGGCCGAGTAAACCGCCGCATCCCACTCGATGCCTCCGATCCCTCCGCGGCTGCCCAATTCAATGGTCCAGGCCTTCTGAGCGTCGAGCGGCGTGTAGATCGTGCTGCCATTAGTTCCCTCCTCGAAGGGATTCAAATCGTCGAAGGACGGCGGTTGAAAACTACGGCTGACATTGAGGAAAAAAGCGTCGGTCGCGCTGCGTTGGTAAAGCAGACCGATCTTGGGATTAAAACCCCGGAAGGTCTGCCGCGCCGATTGATCGCCATCGTCGTCGCTCCAGAAGCGATCTTCGAATTTGCGCTCGATCCAAACGTACTGCGCGCCCGTGACCAGGGAAAGCCGGTCCGTCGCGGTAAAAGTATGCTCGAAGAAAACCGGGAAATTGACGCCGCGGGTCAGGGCCGAGGCGGTTCGCAGACTGAGATCCTGGACGCCGTCATCGTTGCGGTAGTTATTGCTGTTCTCGACCTCGTGCGCCGGCGCGAAGCCCACGATCCAGGCGTTGGGTCGTCCACCGAGCGTGCCGCGGTGGGCGTGCGAAAAGAGCAGCCCAAGGTTGGTCGAAACGGCGTCGGTCACCCCGAGCCGATAGTCGGTCTCGTAGAGATCGAAGATGAGGAAACGCCGGCGATGATACAACAGGCCGGCCTCGGTCTCGCCCTCCGGCGTGGTGAACACCAGTCGGTCCGCAATCCGAACCGAGCGCGTGAGAATGCGGAAATCGCCCTCGATCGCCTCGGCGTTCGCGGGAAACGGATTCCCGGCCAGATCCTCGGCCGTCACGTCGCCCGGCACCCGCCGCAGCCAGTCGCTATAGCCAAAATAGATCCGGTTCTCCGCGTTGGCCGCGGGTTTGAATCCGAGGTTGGCATTGAGAGTGTAGGACTCCTCCGCGCTGTGCTCGCGAAATCCGTCCATCTGCCGGCCGGCCAGACTCAGATAGACATCACCCGTCGCGGCGGCATACCCGCCGCCGACCGACGCCCGTCGGTAGCCAAAGCTGCCGGCCTCGCTCCGCACCTGAAAGCCCGGGCTGTCGCGACCGGTCTTGGGAATGAGATTGATCGCGCCACCCAGCACGTAGCCGCCATAGCGGAGGGCGTTCGCTCCCCGATAGACTTCCGCCCCCTGAATCGCGGAGAGATCGAGTTCCTCGAGATTGGCTTCTCCGTCGGCCTGGTTGTAGGTCAGACCGCCGAGGAGCACCTGAACGCCGAGCGCCTCATCGCTCTGGATCCCAGAACCGCGCATCGAGATCTTGGAGGCCTCACCCGCGTTATCCGAGGAGACATGGATGCCCGTGACCGGCCGGAGAAAATCCTCGAAATTCGAAGCCCGGCCGCGGACGAACGCCTCGGTCCCAATCACGTCCGTCCCGCCGGGCACCAGCGCCAGCCGCTTCTCCGCGCCCTGGAGCAGGAAAGCCTGGGCCTTGTCGCGGACCGCAGTGATTTCGTACCGGGGCAGAACGGGAACCAGACCGGCCGACGGAGGCGTTTGCGCCCAACTGGAGGCCGCGGCGACACCGAAACCGACGACGAGGAAAAGGGGTTGAAACTTCATAGATAAATTCAAGCCGCAGCCTAACAGGATTGGACCTCTCCGGATACCGGGTCAGCCCTCGAAGTTTTGTCAGGGTACGCCTGACAAACCGGCCTTAGCGGAAGTGTGCAGTTGAAAATCGCGAAGAGGCGGACTTTGTGGCCCGCGGCGTGAGCGGCGGGACTTCACCGAGCGGAGCGATGAAGAAGTTTCCGGCTTCGATCTCCACCCCCACCGAGCCGGGTTGGAGCCTGAAGCCAGGAAGCCACGAATCGGACCAGCCCAAGATTCGTGGGAGGGCCGAGCTCCGTCGAGGCCGGTTCTTTGAA
>CAINHV010000443.1 GCA_903848965.1 uncultured Opitutia bacterium
GTAGGGGCGTGGCTCGTCCACGCCCGGCGCGCGCACGAGGCGCGCCCCTCCAAAGACCTACCGCTTCGGCCAGACCGTGCCTTGGTGCTTCGCCTCGACCGGCGCCACGCCGCGGAAGACAAACTTCTGCAGCCGGCGCCCGTGATAGGTTTCGGTCGTGTAGATGTTGCCCTTCGAGTCGGTCGCGATGCTGTGCACCGCGTAGAACTGGCCGGGTTGCCGGCCGCCGTCGCCAAAGGTCGTCAGCTCCGCGAGCGACTCGCGATCGAGGATGTGGACCTTCTGGTTCGAGCCGTCGGCCACGTAGAGATACTTCTGGCCTGGATCGCGGGAGAGCGCGACGTCGAAGGTCGATCCATCGCCGAGCGTCTCCGGATCGATGAAGGCCTCCTTCACAAACGTACCGTCCGTCTTGAAAACCTGGATGCGATCGTTGGTGCGGTCGCACACGTACAGCAACCGGTCGTCCGAGAGCGTCACCGCGTGCACCGGCGTGCGAAACTGTTTCGGAGCCGGCTCACCCGCCTTGTAGGGTGGCAACTGGGTATCGTCGGGCCGGCTGCCGTAGGCGCCCCAGTGCCGTTTGTAGGCGCCGGTGTCCGCATCGAGCACGATCACGCGGCGGTTGCCGTAACCGTCCGCCACATAGAGTTCGTTCGTCTGCGCATCGACGAGGGTCTTCGCGGGGAGCTTGAAGTTGGCGGGATCGTTGCTGCCCTGGCCCGCGAACGGCTTGCCGATCTGCAGGAGAAATTTACCCGCCGCGCTGAACTTCAGCACCATGCTGTCGTGCACGAAGCCCTTGCCCATCGCGCTTTCGTCGTGCGGCAGCAGCGACTCGCCCTGGTTCACGCCGCGGCCGTTGCCGCCGATCCAGACGTTGCCCTTGTGGTCCACGTCGATGCCGTGATTGGACGTCGGCCAGTCGTAGCCCTGGCCCGGTCCGCCCCAGTGGCGGATGAGATCGCCCTGCGGGTTGAACACCAGCACCGGCGGCGCCGGGATGCAGCAGACGGACGCCGGCGGATTCTGAGTCGGGTAAACTTCCTTCGGATCGAGCCCGGTGTTCCGGTGGATGATCCAGATGTTGTCCTGATCGTCGACGTCCACGCCGATGATCTGCCCCATGATCCAATGGTTCGGCAGCGGCTTGGGCCACATCGGATCGACCTCGAAGCGAGGCGCGACTGTTTTCGCCTCCTTGTCATTCGGGCGGGAAGCCGCTCCGATCAGGGTGGCGGCAAGGAGCAGGATAATTCCGCTCCGCAACGCTTTCAGGTGGCCGGGGGTACGTGCCTTGGCTGTCATGGGGTTCCCCCACCACATTCCCGTGAATCCCCTACGTCAAGCGCTGCTCGGATGGTTCGTGGCTGCAGTGTGCATCGTCACCGCGGTCGCCCACGAAATTCCCAATGCGGTCACGGCCCGCGTGCTCGCGCGGCCGTCGGGCGATCAATTTCAACTCCTGGTGCGCGTGCCCTTGAGTTCGATGCGCGACGTCGAAATTCCGGCGCTGCCCTCCGGCTATCTCGATTTCGGCCCCCTCGCCCCGAAGCTGCCGGATCTCGCCACGGTCTGGATCGCACGCTTCGTGGAGCTCTATGAGGACGGCACCAAGCTGCCCGAGCCCCGCATCGGGGCGACGCAGGTGTCGATCCTGTCGGACCGCTCATTCGCCTACTTCGAGCAGGCCCTCGCGCACGTCCGGGAGCCGCTGCCCGAAACCCGCGAGAACCTCGTGTGGGATCAGCTCTTCTTCGATGTCCTCCTGGAGTACCCGATCCGATCGGAGCGAGCGTCGTTCGCGATCCGTCCGCGACTCGAACACCTCGCGGAGCAGGTCGTCACGTCGCTGGAGTTTCACACGCCCGACGGCGCCGTGCGGCCGTTTCAATTTCACGGTGATCAGGGCCGCGTGGCGCTCGATCCCGGCTGGGGACAGGCGGCGTGGCGGTTTCTCCAACTCGGATTTCGGCACATCCCCGACGGCCCCGATCACCTGCTGTTCCTGCTATGTCTGGTCATTCCCTTCCGTCGCCTGCGGCCTTTGGTGTGGATGGTGACCGCATTCACCCTGGCACATTCGACCACCCTGATCGCCGCGGCGCTCGGAATGGCGCCCGATGCGCTGTGGTTTCCGCCGCTGATCGAGACCCTCATCGCTGCCACCGTGGTCTACACGGCGATCGAGAACATCGTCGGCACGCCCGGCGAGCGCCGGCGCTCGATCCTCGCCTGCGTTTTCGGGCTGATCCACGGGTTCGGCTTTGCCTTCACCCTGCAGGAAACGCTGCAGTTCGCGGGCGGGCGGCTCTTCACGGCGCTGATCGCGTTCAACGTCGGGGTCGAACTTGGCCAACTGCTGGTGATTGCCGTCTTCGTGCCGGTGCTGGCCCTCCTCGTCCGGTGGGTGGGCGAGGAGCGCAAGGCGGCGATCGTCATCTCGGCGCTCGCCGCGCACACGAGCTGGCACTGGATGATCGACCGGGGCGAGACCCTGAGCCGCTACGACGTTGACTGGCTGGGATTCACGCTCCGCTGGGCCGCCCTGCCGGTGCTCGCTGGCGTCGCTTGGTTCGCCTACGCTTCGCTCCGGCGGCGCGGGGGTCCCGGGGGTCCGGGCCGGGCCGGGCCCGCGGTATGAGAGACCGGGTGTTACTGGAGAAAGGGCCCCTCTTGTCCCTCTGCGCCGGGAGTGTGTAGTAGGAAATCGCGAAGAGGCGAACTTGGTGGCCCGCCGTGTGAGCGGCGGGACTTCACCGGGCGGAGCGATGAAGAAGTTTCCGACTTCGATCTCCACCCCGATCGAGCCGGGTTTGAGCCTGAATCCAGGAAGCCAGGAATCGGACCAGCCCAAGATTCGTGGGAGGGCCGAGCTCCGTCGAGGCCGGTTCTTTGAA
>CAINHV010000444.1 GCA_903848965.1 uncultured Opitutia bacterium
AGCCGACCCTCTCGGTTGAGGATCGCGCGCGGCTCTCCCGGCTCCAGGGCGACCTGATGTGGCTGGTCCGCGAGGGCTACGTTACGGAGTTCATCGACGGCCGGCTCTTTGCGCCGCCGCCGATGGTCGAGGCCCGGAAGAAGGAAATCGAGGTCGAGGAACACGATCCCGAGAATTTCCCCGAGGCCCCGCCGACGACGACGGAGAGCGCAGCTCCCGCCCCGGCTGCGCCGATCGCCGAAGCCGAACTCGCGACCCCAGTGGATCCGGCTCCGGCGGCCGATCCCGTAGCGGCGACTTCCGAAGCTCTCGCGCCCGAGGTGGAAGAGCCGAAGGATCCTGCGTCACCCGCCGGGGCGTAAGGCTGAGGTCTGATTTTGCGAACCCGCCTTCCTCCGGGGGGCGGGTTTTTTGTGTCCCGAGCCGGGCGCGGGTGAGTCCATCCACGGCAAAACTTTGACAGGATGGACAGGAATCGGGTGCAGGATTTGAAGGACCAGGCTACGGTGGTCTAGCGAAACGGAAATCCGAACCGTGGCATGGGTCTCCTGACCCATGAAGGTGATTGCGCCTTCTCTACGATCTCCACGGGTCAGGAGACCCGTGCCACGCCCGGGCCAAATGCGAGATCCGAAATCAGTCCGTAGGGGCGCCCCACGCGACAGACTTCCGCAGCCGGATCGTGTGTCGTTCGTCGGGGGTGATGCCGAGGTCGAGATCGAGGGCGTTCGGCGGCAGCCAGCCTTCGATCTTCTCCGGCCACTCGACGGCGAGGCACCAGGGCGAGATCATGAAATCGGCGAGCAGCAGGTCCTCGACTTGTCGCGGATGGTCGAGCCGGTAGGCGTCGAGATGCAGCAACACGGTCGGGCCGCGATGCAGCGTAAAGATGTTGAAGGTCGGGCTGGTGATCGGGTCCGTGATCCCGAGACCGCGGGCGAGTCCTTGGACGAACGTCGTCTTGCCCACCCCGAGGTCACCGTGGAGGGCCAGAGTCGCGTCCGCCGGCAGCGCCGCTCCAAGTTCCGCGGCGATCGCGCGCGTCTCCTCAGCCGAGGAGGTGGTCACGCCGGCCCGCAGCCTTTCGAAGATGGTCATGCGCGAACGATGATACGAACGACGGAGTGATCGGCACGGGTCAGGAGACCGGTGCCACCCGGCCAATCAGCGACGGAGGTGTTCATAGCCGCGGTAGTCCTCGAGGTGGATAGCGTCCGCCGGGCGCGCGTTGAGGGCGACGAAGCGGCCGAGGCAGGAGAGGCGGGTTTGCGGAAACGCCTTCCGCCAGCGTTGGCGAAACGCTTTGATGTCCGCGCGACCGGAGAAGGCGAAGAGCAACTCGTAGTCCTCGCCATCGCCGAGAGCGGCGCGCAGATCGCTGCCACGGCGGCGGGGCACGGCGTTCGGATCGAGGGCGGCTGTCGTGCCGGTCGGAGTGAGGGCCGGCAGATCCTTCGCCAGGCCGTCGCTGAGATCCATCATCGCACGCACGTCGCGCTGCTTCGCGAGCCACGAGCCCTCGCGCAGGCGGGGGACGAACCGATGATGGTGTCCGCTGCGCAGGCTGCCACCGAGCTGCCCGGTGACGCAGATCCAATCGCCGCGACGCGCGCCGGTGCGGGTGAGGGCGCGGCCGGCCGTCGTTTCGCCGAGGAGGGTCAGGGTCGCGGCGACGACGTGCTCGGCCTGTCCCACGTCGCCGCCCACGATCGGCACGGCATAGCGGCGGGCGGCGGCGGCGAGTCCGCGATAGAATTGTTCCAGCCAGTGGCGGCTGACCCGGGCGTCGAGCAGGAGGGAAATCACCGCGGCGGTCGGACGGCCGCCCATCGCGGCGATGTCACTGAGGTTCCGCTTGAGCAGCTTCTCGCCGGCCGCGCGCGGCGAGACCCGCGCATCGAAGTGCCGGCCGAAGACAATCGGATCGACGGTGAGGAGTTGCCGGGCCCGGGAGCGGGGCAGTACCGCGCAGTCGTCGCCGATGCCGTACGGGGCCGGTGGCGAAGCCAGCCCAAGCCAGCGGCGGATCGCGGCAATGAGCTTCTCCTCGCCGAGAGCGGCGACCGAGTCGCGGGAGCGGGACGTGAAGGGAGTCACGGTGGGGAGGCGATCAGATTCCCACGCCGGAAAAGATGAGCATGATCGTGTTCAGGTTAAACAGGCCATGGGCGACCATCGAGGTGCCGATGCGGCCGGTTCGCTCGTAGGCGAGGGAAAAGATGATCGCCAGCATCACGAGCGGGCCGACGCTGGCGAGTCCCTCGAGGGTCTGCCAGTTGACATGGAGGACGGCGAAAAGGAGCGCCGGCGCGGTCAGCGCCAGCCAGCGCGGCATGCGGGTGCGGAAATACCGGAAGAGCCCGGCACGAAAGACGAGTTCCTCGGTCACTGGCGCGGTGCCGATGGCGAGAATGATCATGATGACGAGGAGGGTGGGCGATTCGACGTTGGCGAACATGCCGATCAAGTCCTGCTGTTCCGCCGGTAACCCGAGCAACTCCAGCAGCGCCTGCCAGATGACGCTCGTGGCCGTCAGCAATGGCAGCGAAATCAGAAACGTGGCGACCCCGGAGGCGAACACGCCGACGCGGGCCGGCGTGTCGGATGGCATTTCACGAGAAACCCCGTAGCGAAACGCGGCGATGCCGCCGAGCATTCCAAGCTGGGCCATCGCGCCGTTGAAGACAGTGACCTCGTTACCGACGAGCTGGAGTCGGCGGGAGAAGTCGCCGCCGAGGAAGGACGCGGTCATCGCGCCGAAGAGCACGATGAAGATGAACAGGAGGAACTCGTGGACGGGAGAGTCCCACGGCCGCAACGGTGCCGCGGGACGATCGCGCCGGACGTCGGGCCGCAGTTCGAAGCGCCACAACAGCACGAGGCCGGCGAGGATGAAAAGGATCTCGGCGGAGGTGGCGGCGACGGCGACAGGATCGGACACAGCCGGAAAGTGCGGAGGAAAAGGGAGGAGGGCGCAAGGCGGACGGCGGAGGACGGACGGCGGACGAAAGACCACAGACCACAGACCACAGACCACAGACCAGAGACTAGAGATCACCGACCAGAGACGACGAGAGGATCTCCGTGAGCACCGGGGAGGAAATGGAAACGGGTCCTCAACCCGATTGTCTGGACCCCGTAGTCTATCGTCCATCATCACTGTCCCGTCCGCGCGGAGGCGCGGACGGCCTCAGACGATCTTCTTGCCGTCGAACACCACGCGCCCGGCCACGATCGTTTTCTTCACCCGGCCGGTCAGCGTCTGGTCATGCCAAGGCGAGTTGCCCGACTTGCTGAAGCCATGCTTGGCGTCGTAGCGCCACTTCTCGTCCGGATCGAACAGGCACACGTCCGCGACCTCGCCGGCGGCGAGCGTGCCGCCGGGCAGGTTCATCAGCCGCGCCGGCCGGCGCGTCATGAGGTCCACGACATAAGGCAGTTTGAATCGGCTCTCGCGCACGAGAACGTCGAGCGTGACGGCCAGCGCCGTCTCGAGACCGAGGATGCCGTTGGGCGCAAAATCGAATTCCTTGTCCTTCTCGTAATCCGTGTGCGGCGCGTGGTCCGTCGCGACGATGTCGAGCGTGCCGTCGCGCAGACCTTCGATGAGGGCCTGGCGATCCGCCTCGGTGCGGAGCGGCGGGTTCATCTTGAAGTGGGTGTCGTAGCCCGCGAGCAGGTCGTCGGTCAGGGCGATGTGATGAGGGGTCGCCTCGGCGCTGACCCGAACGCCACGCTTTTTGGCCCGGCGCAGGATATCGACCGAGAACTGCGACGAGATGTGCTGCATGTGGATGTGCGCACCGGTGTATTCGGAAAGAATGACGTTGCGGGCGACGATCAGATCCTCGGCGGCGTTCGGCCAGCCGCGCAGGCCGAGTCGCGTCGAGACGATGCCCTCGTTCATCACCGCACCCTGCGTCATCGAATGATCCTGACAGTGATCCATGACGGGCAGGTCGAACATCTTGGCGTACTCGACGGCCCGGCGCATGAGGTCGTTTGACTGGATGCAATCGCCATCGTCGGTGATCGCGATCACGCCGGCGCGCTTGAGCGAGCCGATGGGGGCGAGGGCCTGGCCCTTCATGCCAACGGTGATGCAGCCCGTGGGATAGACGTGGACGACGGCGTCGCGCTCGATGACGTCCTTCATGAACTGGATTGTGCCGGCGCTGTCGGCCACCGGAGAGGTATTCGGCATCATCACCACGGTGGTGAACCCGCCGGCGGCCGCTGCCTGCGAACCGGTGGCGATCGTCTCCTTGTGGGTCTGGCCCGGCTCGCGGAAGTGAACATGGATGTCGACCAGCCCCGGGCAGGCCACCAGGCCGCGGGCATCGATTTGGCGGGCGCGCTTCTTCGCGACGGCGGAAAGCGAGGGAACGAATCGGCCGTCGCTGATGAAGATGTCGCCGACCGCATCCCGCTTGGCGGCAGGGTCGATGACGCGGGCATTCTTAATCCAGAGAGAGGGCATGGTCAGAGTGCCGAGTGGCGAACTGCGAATGCCAAATGGTCGGAAGGGAAAATGTGAGTGGGTGCACGCATCAGCGATGGAAATTTGGCATTTGAGACTTGGCACTCACGCACTCTGGATGACCGACTCCGGCTGGCCGCCGGCGCAGAGGTAGAGGACGGCCATGCGGATCGCGATGCCGTTGGTCACCTGCTGCAGGATCACGCTCCGGTCGCCGTCGGCGAGTTCGCTGTCGATTTCAACGCCGCGGTTGATCGGGCCCGGGTGCATGATGATGGCCTTCGGGTTAAGCCAGGAGGCGCGGGTCTTGTTCAGGCCGAACATGCTCGTGTACTCGCCGAGCGAGGGGAAGAGGCCGGCGGCCTGGCGCTCGTGCTGGATGCGCAGGAGCATGACGACCTCGGCATCGGCGAGCGCGCCGCGGAGATCGTGCGAGACGCTGACGCCCATCGCGGTGAACCACTGCGGCACGAGGGTGGACGGGCCGACGAGGGTGACATCGGCGCCCATCTTGGTGAGCGCATGGATGTTCGAGCGGGCCACGCGGCTGAAGAGAATGTCACCGAGGATGACGACCTTGCGGCCGCGGAGGGAGCCGAGGTGCTCCTTCATCGTGAAGGTGTCGAGCAACCCCTGGGTCGGATGCTCATGGGCGCCGTCGCCGGCGTTGATCACCGGAATGTCCAGGATGCGCGAGAGGTAGAGGGGCGAGCCGGCGGCCGCGTGCCGGATGACAATCATGTCCGCCTGCAGGGCCTGGATATTCTGGGCGGTGTCGCGGAGCGTTTCGCCCTTGGTGGTGCTGCTGCTGGAGCCGTCGACGGAGATGACATCGGCGCTGAGCCGTTTGGCGGCCATGTCGAAGGCCATCCGCGTGCGGGTGCTCGGCTCGAGGAAGAGATTGACGATCGTCTTGCCCCGGAGAGCGGGGACCTTGCGGACGCTACGATTCAGGGTGCGCTTGAAGGCGGCGGCGGTGGCGTGAATCTGCTCAATCTCGGCGAGAGACAGTTGCTCAATCGTGAGCAGGTGGCGGCGGGTCCAGGACATGGTGGTTTAGCGGACGATCGGGCGGTCGAGCCGGATGAGGTCGCGCTTGAAATTCGTGGGATCCAGTTGAACGCGAACTTTTTCGTCCTCCTCGGTGGCGAGGATCAGGCCGGCGTAGTTGGCGGCGAAGGGCAGCTTGCGGCCCCCGCGATCGACGAGGACGGCGAGTTCCACCTTGGCGGGACGGCCGTGGTCGAAGAGTTCGTCGAGCGCGGCCTTGGCGGTGCGACCAGAGAAGAGCACGTCGTCGACGAGGATGATGGTCGCGTCCTGCACATCGATCGGAATCTGGGTGGGCGCGATCTCGTGGGGGATCGGATGCTCGCCGATGTCGTCGCGATGAAACGAGATGTCGAGCGTGCCCGCGTGAATGACCTGCCGGGCATTGGCCATGGCCAACTGGCGGGCGAGCCGGCAGGCGAGTTCGATGCCGCCATTGGCGACGCCGAGCAGCAGGAGGGTGGGCGTCGAGGCGTGGCGGGTGGAAATGGCAGCGGCGAGCCGCGCAATGGCAGCCTGGATCTCCGTCGAACCGATGGTCTTGGAATTGCCCACCGGGGTTGGATTTTGACGAGTGCGGCGAAACGAGGGAAGGCCAAAGTTTGCCGGGGCATGGTTGGCCTCAAAAAGGTGCAGCGAGGTGAGCTGCAACCAAAGGACCGAAGCAGAACTTGAACAGGAAG
>CAINHV010000445.1 GCA_903848965.1 uncultured Opitutia bacterium
GACTCCACTCGAGTCTCGGTTACGTCAGCCCGATCACGTTCGAGTCTAAACTAAACTAGAAATCCCCCCGAACCACGTGTCCGAGAAATCGGGGCAAGCCCAGCCTGACCCCGTTTGGTCGACACTCGTTTGGTCGACGTGAGCGAATTGGCGTCGCGTTTGCATCGTTTCCCCTTGGGCGCGGCGGACGGCGGGAGCTTTGGTTTGACCGGAGAAGCGGAGGCGGTAGGGTACGGGCATGGAATTGGTTCTCACCGTCACACCTTGCGCCGAGACGGGCGGGTTCGTGGCCCGGTGGGACGATCCGGCGGGCGGTGGGATTTGCACGCAGGGCGATACGCTCGCCGAGTTGCAAACCATGGTGACGGATGCGGTGCGCGGATATTTCGACGGGGCGGCTTTGCCCTCGGCGGTGCGATTGCATTTCTTGCAGGATCCCGTGCTGGCGGTGGCGTGAAGATCCCGCGGGATGTCAACGGCTCTGAGGCAGCCAAGGCGTTGGGCCGACTCGGCTTCGCGGTGAATCGGCAAACCGGTTCGCATCTGATTATGCGGAAGGACGCCCGCACTGTCGTCGTCCCCATGCACAAGCCGGGCACGCTGGCGGGCCTGATTGCGCAGGCGGGCGTGAGTGTCGAAGCGTTTTGCGCGGAGCTTTAGGCCGGGGAGCGTCCAGGGCGGGCGGGCGGGCAGGAAGGGGGCATGTCAGGACATAGGACAAAGACTGGATCGCACAATGGCTGCAGACCGACGCAGCGAGCGAATTGGCGTCGCGCTTGCACCATTTCCGCTTGCGAGCGACGAGAGCGGTTTCAAAGGTGGCCCTCCTATTGGGATACCCCATGTCATGGTAGCTACGCCCCGGCCCCACGCCAGCCCCACGCTTTTCTCCGGCATGAGTTGGGTGACCTTGACGTTGTCGCTTACGCTCCTCGCTGGGTGTTCCACCGGGTCCCAGGTTCCCTCGGAGCCGCTGGCAGCTTCGGTTGCTCCCCCGCACGAGGGGTCAGCGGCCATGCCGCCCGCGATGAAATTCGAGACGGCCCTCAAGCCGTTGCTCAAAGCCAGCTGTGTCAGTTGCCACAACCCCGCGGACCTCGAGGGCGATCTCGACCTCGAAAAATTCCTCACGGCGACCGCGACCGATGCCCTGAAGCAGCGCAAGATTTGGGAGACAGTCGCGGATAAGATGCGCGCCATGGAGATGCCGCCGGAAGGGGAGCGGCAACCTTCTCCCGAGGAAGCGGCCGCGGCGATCGAGTCGATTGATCAATACTATGCGGCGGTGGACCTCAATTCCCCGCTGAATCCCGGCCGGGTCGTCGCGCGCCGGCTGAATCGGATCGAATACAACAACACCATCCGGGATCTGCTCGGCGTGAACCTGCGGATTACGGAGGACTTTCCGCCGGACCCCTCCGGCTACGGTTTCGATAACATCGGCGATGTCCTGTCGCTGTCCCCGGTCCTCACCGAAAAATACCTGAAGGCGGCGGAGGATGTGGCTCAACTCGCCATCCCATTGACCAAGGTCACGGCGGTCGCTGCGCGCTATAACACTGAGACGATGGGCCAGCAGTTTCGTGAGCTGGTCCGCCTGAAGCACGACATCCCGGTGGACGGAGTCTACACCATCCGCGTCGGCTGGGAGCAGGGGAACCCCGTGGGAACGCGCCATCTCGGCTCCGTCTTCCTCGACGGCCGGGAAATCGTAAACCAAACGGTCGTCTTCGAGAGCTATGAAGGTCAGGACCGCTCGATCTACGCCCGCCAGGTCCGGATCCCGCGCGGCACGCATGTGTTCGAAGCCAGGGTCGAGGCCCTTCCGCCGGAGCCGAAACCTTCGGCGGAAAAATCCAAGAAAGGCCCGCCCAAGATCCTCCCGCCGTATCCCACAGTGGTGGAAATCGTCGGCCCCGCAGAACAGGTGGCCAAGGAGGACACCGACAGCTACCGCCAGATTTTCTTCCAGGGTCCGCCCGCAGCCGACGCCGGTCCCGGCTCTGCCCGCGAGATTTTCGCCCGGTTGCTGCCTCGCGCCTATCGCCGGCCGGTCTCGGACAGCGAGATTGCGCAGTTCACCGGGCTGACCGATCTGGTCCGCGCACGCGGCGGGTCCTTCGAGGAAGGTATTCAGGTCGGCCTTACTGCCATGCTGGTGTCGCCGCACTTTCTTTTTCGGATCGAGCGTGACCCCCGGGAAACGCGCGAGCGTGACTTGTATCGGATCAGCGATCTCGAGCTGGCCTCGCGGCTCTCGTATTTCCTGTGGAGCAGCATGCCCGATGACACGCTCCTGGCCCTGGCTGCCGGGGAGCGTCTGCATGAGACGGAGGTGCTGCACGCCCAGGTGCGCCGGATGCTCGCGGATCCCAAGGCGCGTTCCCTCGCCCGTAACTTTGCGAGCCAGTGGCTGCAGACGCGCAATCTCGACGTCAACGCGCCCGACCGCGGAACCTTCCCGGATTTCGATCCCGAACTGCGCGACGCAATCCAGCAGGAGACCGAGTTGTTCTTCCACGCGGTCGTCACGGAGGACCGGGACGTCCTCGATTTCCTCGATGGTAAATTCACTTTCCTGAACGAACGCCTCGCCCGCCACTATGGGATTTCGGGCATCGCGGGCCGTGAGTTTCGCCGCCTCGAACTCGATGGCAATGAGCGCAGCGGCATCCTGACCCATGCGAGCGTCCTCACGGTCTCCTCCTATCCCACCCGGACGTCGCCGGTGATCCGCGGAAAATGGCTGCTGGAGAATATCCTCAACTCTCCGCCGCCCCCGCCGCCACCGAATGTGCCGGCCCTGGACGAAGCCCTGGTGGGCAAGACCGTCTCGTTTCGCGCGCAGCTCGAACAACACCGGAGCAACGCGGCCTGCGCCTCCTGCCACGCCCGGATGGATCCGCTCGGCTTCGGACTGGAGAATTACGATGCGATCGGGCGCTGGAGAAATCGGGACGGCGGTTTTGAGATCGACGCTTCCGGTCGGCTACCCGGCAACCGGACGTTCGTCGGGCCGAAGGAGCTGAAGGCGATTCTGCGGGCGGATTCGCCGCGGTTCATCCGGGCGTTTTCCGCGAAGCTGATGATCTTTGCCCTCGGGCGCGGCCTCGAAAGTTACGATCGCCCCGCGGTCGAGAAAGTAGCCCGGCACGCCGAACAGAACGAACGTCGTTTTTCCGAGGTCGTCACGGCGATCGTCGAAAGCGCCCCTTTTCAGATGCGAAATCGCGGTCATGCGCCCACCCTCACTGCCAGCGCCGACGCGCCCGCCCACGACCGTCATCCCCCCCGAGCCCCATGAAACACCTCTCCCGCCGAACCTTTCTCCGTGGCACGGGCGCCGTCATCGCGTTGCCGTGGCTCGACGCCATGACGCCGGCTTTCGCCAAGCCGGCCGCCGCGCCGAAGAGCCCGGTCCGCATGATGCACGTCTATGCGCCGTCCGGCATGATCACGCAGTACTGGGATCCGACGACCACCGGCCGCGATTTCGAATTCCCGCGGATCTTGAAACCGCTCGAACGTTTCCGGGAGGACGTCCTGGTGATGAGCGGCCTCAGCGCCCAGGAAACCGGTGCAATCCTGGGTGAGGCCGGCGGCGACCATTGCCGCGCCGTGGGTACCTACCTCTCGGGCGTGCGCATCAAGCCCACGCTGGGTGCGGACTTTCGCGCCGGGATCACGGCGGATCAGATCGCCGCCGGCGCGTTGGGCCGGGAGACGAAGTTCGCGTCGCTCGAGCTGGCGTGCGAGGACAGCCGGACCGTCGGGGACTGCGACGGCGCCACCTGTGCCTATCAAGCGCTGGCCTGGAAGTCCCCCACGGAACCACTCCCGCCGGAAATCAATCCGCGCCTGCTGTTCGAGCGGATGTTCGGGGGCATGAATGTGAAGGCCGACCCGAAGGAGCGGGAGAATCAACTGCGGTACCGGCAGAGCATTCTCGATCTCACCTTGCAGAGCACCCACAGCTTGCAGCGCGAACTCGGGGCCGATGACCGCCGGAAGCTTGATGAATACCTGACCTCGGTCCGGGAACTGGAAATGAGAATCGGGCGTCAGGAAACGGATGCCCGGCAGATGATTCCTGCGGGGACCAGCAAACCCGAGGGCATTCCCGTGAGCTACGCCGAGCACGCGCGGCTCATGTTCGATCTGATGGTGCTCGCGCTGCAGACTGACATGACCCGCGTGGGGACATTCATGATGGCGCGGGAAGGCGGCGTGCGGCCGTATCCTGAAATTGGAGTTCCCGAGGCGCATCATGCCGTCTCCCACCATCGCAACAGTCCGGAGTTGATCGAGAAGGTGACGAAGATCGAATGCTACCACCTCGAGCAGTTCGCTTATTTCATCGAACGACTGAAGTCCGTGCGCGAGGGCGACGGATCATTGCTTGATAATTGTGCGATCGCCTACGGGGCCTCGATGGGCGACCCAAATCGTCACGATCACAGCCGGTGTCCGACGCTCCTCGCCGGCCGGGCGGGTGGGCGCATCAAGTCTGGCCGGCACGTCGCCTACAAGGAGGGGACTCCGATTAGTAACCTCCATCTCACGATGCTGGACCTGGCGGGA
>CAINHV010000446.1 GCA_903848965.1 uncultured Opitutia bacterium
GTTGATGGTGAATCCAAGCCAGTTCATCACGGCAAACGTTCCGACCAGCGAAACTGGAATCGCCAACAGGGGAACGAGAGTGGCGCGCCAGTCACGCAGGAACAGAAAGATCATCAGGATGACCAGCGCCGCCGCCTCCCAGAGGGTTTGGTAGACCCGTTCCACCGACCGACCGACAAAGATGCTGTAGTCGGAGGAAATATCGATTTTCACCCCTTCAGGCATTTCCTCCTGCAAGACCGGGATCAGCGCCTTCACGGCACTGGCGACATCCAGAAGATTCGCGGTCGACTGCCGCAGGACCTGCACGCTGACGGAGGGAAGGCCGTTGAAAAACGACTCCTGCCGGTAATCCGCGGGCCCAAGTTCCACCCGGCCGATGTCGCTGAACTTCACCTGCGAACCGTTCCGGGAGGATAGAATGAGATTCTCGAACTCGGAAGGCCGGTCCATCCGCCCCTTCATCCGGACGGGAAACTCGCGGGACAGCGACTCGATCCGGCCGCCGGGAAGGTCGACATTCTGCTGCCGCAACGAGCGCTCAAGGTCCGCCACCGTCAGATTGTAGGCCGCAAGCCGGGTCGCATCGACCCAGAGCCGCATCGCATAGCGCTGGCCGCGCAGCTCGACCGCAGCGACGCCGGAGATCGTCTGAATCCGTTGCACGGCCAGTTTGTCCACGAGCTCGGTCAGCTCGAGCCGGTTGTGGCGTTCCGAGCTGAACGACAGGGAGACCACAGGATCCGCCTCGGAGTCGGCCTTGGAAATCGTTGGGTCGTCGACCTCGGGCGGAAGCTGGCGGCGCACGCGGGCCACCTTGTCGCGGACATCGTTGGCGGCCTCGTCGATATTGCGGCCGACGTTGAACTCGAGCTGGATGAAGCCCCGCTGTTCGAACGAGTAGGATCGAATCACCCGCAGCCCGTCGATGGCGGCGACTTCCTTTTCAATGATTTCGATCAGCTTCGACTCGATGACCTCGGCCGATGCACCCCGGTAGCTCACGCTAATGGAGATTATAGGCGCGTCCGTGTCGGGATACTCCCGCACGGCGAGCCGGCCGAACGAAAGCGCGCCGACGAGCATGATGACAATCGACGCGACCAGGCAGATGACCGGCCGCTTGATGGAAAGGTCGGAGAGAAGCATGATTTAGTCGGTGATACGGAATTCCTCACGCAGCGGCCGTGATTCCACGCGGGCTCCGGGAAACAGTGGCAGCGCGCCCACGCCGGCGCCGACGATTTGGGTCCGCTCGTCCAGCTTGGTGACGGTCGGAATGACCTCGACCAGCCCCTTGGTCCGCAAACCCAGCTTGACCGGCACGAATTCGACGACCTTGTCCCCGCCCTGGTCCTTCACGACCACGAGTTGCGGGCCACGCTGATCCACGAAAATCGCCCCTTCCGGCACGGCCAGGGCATTTTTCCGCTGTTCGAGCACGATTTCAAAAACGCCAAACATGCCGGGCTTGAGCGACGGGGGCGGACTGGTGAGGTAGCCCTTCACCTCGCTCGAGCGGGTGTTTCGATCGATCACCGAGTTGACGAAATAGACCTCACCCGAAGTCGACAAACTCGTGTCGCCGGTTGTTGATTTCACGGCGAAGAGCGTGCCTTGCCGCACCTTCGCCACATAACGTTCCGGCACCTGAAACTCGGCCTTCAGCCGGCTCAGGTCGTTGATAATCGTCACCACCGACTGCGTGTTGATGAAATCGCCCGGCGAAAGCACCCGGGATCCAACGACACCGTCAAAGGGCGCCCGAATCTCCGTCCGACGCAGCCGCACTTCGAGCAGGGTCCGATCGGCCTGCGCGGCGGCGAACTCGCTGCGGGAGCGGTCGACGTCGGCCTGCGTGTTCGACTGCGTGAGTTGCAGGCTTTCGGCACGGGCCAGGTTTTGCTTCGCGAGTTCGAAGCGGGCCTTGCTCTGGTCGACTTGCGCCTGAAGTTCCTGATCGTCGATCTTTAGGAGCAAATCCCCTTTCTTGACCGCAAAGCCTTCCTCAAAAAGCACTGCCCGGATAATCCCGGCCATCTCGGGCCGGATACTGGCGGTCTCATTGGCGCCGAGCGAACCCACCACCCGGAGCGACTCGACGAGATCGCGTCGCGAAATATTGGTGACCTCAACCGGCTGAACCGACCCACCGCGCCCCCCGCCGGCGCCGCCGGCTTTGCCACCCGTCTTTTTATTCGCTCCACCGGTCTTCGCACCGGTCTTGGCGGCACTGTCCTTCGCGACGGGATCCGATGTTGCCGCTCCGCCTTCCTCGACCGCTTTCTTTTTGCGCTTACCCTCTGTTGGCACGGCCGGCGAGTTGCCGGAGCCTTCGCTTACTGCCGCAATCGCAGCATGATCAGGTTTGATGCACCCCACTGCCACAAGGAGGGCAAGGAGAACCAGGCGGGAAATGCGCTTTCGATATATCACGGGGAGTCAGATAACTGCGGAAAATTAGTGGGCTTGCAAAGGTTCTATACGATGGGCTTCGGGTTAAAGACGCACCGGCCTGCACGTCGTTGCGCCGACCAGCGATCTTCGAGCGATCTTCGTGGACGAACCAGCTCACGCCCGGCCCACTCCGACGCCCAACCAGCAGCTACCCAGCCAACTTGGCGTAGGCGCCGGAATCGAGCAACGAAGCCGCGGCCGCAGGATCCGCCAGTTTCAGCTTCAGCATCCAGCCGTCCGAGTAAGGTGCCCGATTGACCGTCTCGGGAGCGGAATCGAGCGCCGAATTCACCGCCAGGACGGTTCCGCTGACCGGGGCGTAAAGATCGCTCGCGGCCTTCACCGACTCAACCACGCCAAAGGTTTCGCCCGCCTTGAGCGTGGCGCCGACCTTCGGCATCTGGACGTAGGTGATGTCGCCGAGCGAATCCTGGGCAAAATCCGTAATCCCGATCGTCGCCGTGCCGTCGCTTTCCAGCTTCAGCCATTCATGCGATTTTGCGTAGCGGAGATCGGCGGGAATAGTGCTCATCAAGGTCGGTCAGGGACGGAGTTGGGGGGCCAAAACGCGTCGATTTGACGCGAATGTTCCACGCGTGCAAGCCGGGGCGCAGCGATGGCTCATTTTTTCAGCGGCACGAAGGGAGGCCGAACCCGGTGCAAGGGCAGCCGCGCTCCCCGAATGTCCACCGACCAGCCTCCCTCCCCCACGGCGCTCGCGGTCGTCACGAAGGCGGAGCCAATCGCCTCATTGAGAATCGGCGACAAGGTGCCGGAAAGTACCCGCCCTACGATCGTGCCGTCCGGACCGAGTACCGGGGTGTCCGCGCGCACGATCCGACGATCGCCCGTCTTGAAGAAGATCACTTGGTTGGGGGCTCCGCCCTGCTTCTCGGCGAGCAGGGCCGCCCCGCCGACGAAGTCCGAGCCCTTGTCCAGTTTGACGGTCCAGCCCAGCCCGGCCGTCAAGGGTGAGATGTCCGCGGTGATCTCGTGCCCATAGAGCGGGAAGCCGGCCTCGAGCCGGAGGCTGTCCCGCGCGCCCAAGCCGGCCAGTTCCAGCCCATGAGGTACGCCGGCCGCCAACAAGGCCTCCGCCAACGCGACCGACTCCGACGCGGCGTGATAAAGTTCAAAGCCGTCCTCGCCCGTGTAGCCGGTGCGGCTCGCGAGACAGTGAATGCCGGCCACCGTCGCTTCGGCAAAATGATAGTATTTGATCAGGCCGAGCTTCGCGCCGGTCAACGACTGCACGATGGCAGCGGCCATGGGACCTTGCACGGCGAGGAGGCCATAGTCGGCACTGCGATCCTCAATCGTGACGGCGAAGCCGGCAGCCTGCTCCCGAATCCACGCGACGTCCTTGTCGATGTTACCCGCGTGATGCAGAGGAAGTAATCGTCCGGCCCGCGCTGGTAGACCAATAGATCGTCCACCACGCCGCCGCTCGGATAGCACATCGGCGAGTACAGAACGCGACCGGGATAAAGCTTCGTGACATCATTGGTCACGAGCCGGTTCAGGAACTTGCCGGCTTCAGGTCCGCGGACGTCGACTTCACCCATGTGGCTCACGTCGAAGAGTCCGGCGGCGCGGCGCACCGCCTTGTGTTCCTCGAGGATGCTCCGGTACTGCACCGGCATCTCCCAGCCTGCGAAGTCCACCAGGCGCGCTCCATGGGCGGCGTGAAAATCGCGCAACGAGGTCCGTTTGAGTCCGCTCATGCCTCCAGCATAGCGATGTCACGCGGCGCCGCCGCAAGGTTTGTTTTCATCGGGCGCGCCGGGCCCCGCGCCAACCTCCACCGCGGACTCATCACCGGCGGAATTTATTCGCCACTGGACGAGCCGTTGCCGTGATCACGGGCGTGCCGCCACTCGCGTATTGGGTTCACGATCTGAGTCCATTCCTGGTCCGATTCTCTGGAGACTTCGGCATTCGGTACTACGGCCTGGCTTATCTGCTCGGCTTCGTCGGCGCATGGTGGCTGCTAACGGCGTATCATCCCCGAGGGCGATCCCCGTTCAACTCTGCGGCCATCGCAGACCTGATGACATTCGTGATTCTCGGCGTGCTCCTGGGGGGCCGGCTCGGATATTTTTTGCTCTACCAGACGGCCACGGTCGCCGCGGACCCCTTCATGATCCTCCGGGTCTGGGAAGGCGGGATGGCCAGCCACGGTGGATTTGTGGGCGTCGCGGTGGCCCTGGCGTGGTGGGCGAGGAGGCAGCGCATCCCGTTCGGGCGGATCGGCGACTTGATCGCCACCGTCACCCCAGTTGGCCTGCTGCTCGGCCGCCTCGCCAACTTCATCAACGGCGAACTCCCGGGGAAGGTCACGACGGTCGCGTGGGCGGTGATTTTTCCGGACAACGAACTCGATCGCGGCCTGGCGCAGGCGCTGCCCCGCCACCCGTCTCAGCTCTATCAGGCCGCCCTCGAAGGCGCGGTCCTGCTGGGTTACATCCAATGGCGTTTCTGGCGGAGCGAGGTCGCTCGCACCCGGCCCGGCCAGCTCACGGGTGAGTTCCTGATCGCCTACGCGGTGGTGCGAATGATCGGGGAACTCTTCCGCGAGCCGGATGCATCCCTGCTCTTCGGACTGAGCCGCGGCACGTTTTACTCGATCTTCCTGATCCTGGCCGGCGCAGGCTTCATCGTCCGCGCCCGCCAGTCATCGCCGAGCCCCGGCGCTGCTATCTAAACCGGAAAGATGCAGAGAGAAACCGCCAAGGACGCGAAGCAGCGCGAAGCTTCGAGGTAGACGGCTGGGGCTTAGCCCCACTTTCGAACCCACCATTCAGTGGCCAGCGCGGGTAAGCTCAGCATTGGCTGCGGCCTTCGCGCCTCTTCGCGAACTTCGCGGTTCAACTGAAGGGAAGCTGGAAAACCCGCTCCCTTTCAAACTTCCCCACCTTCCGGTTCAAATCATCTGAACTTTAAGAGCCTGAAGCCAGGAAACCAGGAATCGGCGCCAGCTCAGATTCGTGGCTTCCTAGCTTCAGGCTCAAACCCGGCTCGGTCGGGGTCGAGATCGAAGCCGGAAACTTCTTCATCGCTCCGCTCGGTGAAGTCCCGCCGCACACGCGGCGGGACACAAAGTTCGCCTCTTCGCAATTTCCTCCTGCACGGTTCCGGCTAGAGCACCGTGCCCGCGGGCACGATCGCGCCCTTGGGCACGACCAGCACGCCGTCGCGGATGA
>CAINHV010000447.1 GCA_903848965.1 uncultured Opitutia bacterium
CGCTGCCCGTGTTGCCCGCCGGGAGGCGGGCACGTTCCGCTGTCGCACCTGTGACATCGATTTGTTCGGCCTTGGAAGGAGGACCGGCCACGGGTTCTGCGTGGCGGCGAAATTTCTGTTTCGCCGGCCCGCGCAAATTCGGTCAAGTCTCCCGCCATGCTCATCGTTCCCGGTTTGCGCAGTTGTTACGGCAAGGTTGGCCGCGTGTATTACTTTGGCCGGATGCTCGACAAGATCCGGCTCCACGCCGCGGGCCAGCTCCCTCCGGCCGATTATGCCGCCAATCTCGGCAAGGGCTTCGACGGGCGGACGTGCAGTTTCCTCCGCCTCAACTACGACGAACTCAAGGCCAAGACCCTCGCGGGTGGCCTGACGGATGAACAACTGCTCGCCTGGGCCGAGGAGAAGGGCGGCCGCCGATCCGACGAGGAATGCGAGGTGTGGAACAGTTTCATGATGAAGCGCGGCTGGCGCGACGATGTCCTCCCGCTGCTGACCAAACGTATCCAGGAAAGCGGTCTGGGCGACCGGACGATCCTCACGATGTTCGACTACATCGACTTTGACGAGGGGCGCGATCCCGTGGGCTCCCCGCCTTGGGCGCAAAAGTCGTGATCGGTGGTCAGGTTGGCCGGCCTTGGGTCGCGTCCACACCGCCTGCGCGGACCTCGCTCGTAGAATCACGCCTCCCTTGCCGTCGGGGCGTTCGATCCGACAGTCCTTCCTGTCATGAATCCCGAAGCGCCTAAGCGACTGCGACTCCTGGTCAGCCTAGTCAGCGTTCTCGTCGTGCTTGGACTGCTGGCCGGCGGGTGGCTCTACTGGCGGATCCGCAGCAGCCTGCCGCAACTCGACGGCAGCATCGGGCTCACCGGCCTCTCCGGGCCGGTCACCGTCGAGCGCGACCACCAGGGCGTCCCCACCCTGCGCGGCCGGAACCGGCCGGACCTGGCGCGAGCCCTCGGCTGGCTGCACGCGCAGGATCGATTCTTCCAGATGGATCTGCTGCGCCGAAGCCCAGCGGGCGAACTGGCCGCGATGTTCGGCCAGCGCGCCCTGCCCCGCGATCGGGCCATGCGGATGCACGGCTTCCGCCGGCTCGCCGCCCAGGTTGTCGCCGCGCTGCCACCGGACGAGCGCGCGCTGCTCGACGCCTACGTGACGGGGGTCAACGCGGGACTCACCGCGCTGGGCGAGCGCCCGTTCGAGTATTTGATTCTCCGTCAGACGCCCGCCCCGTGGAAGGCCGAGGACTCCATCCTGATCAACTATGCGATGACCCTGGACCTCCAGGATGAAACCGGCCGCTACGAGCGAACCTTGATGACGCTGCGCGATCAGTTCGGGCGGCCCGGGCTCGCGTTCTTTGCCCCGCTGGAAACACCCGCCGACGCCGCGCTCGACGGCTCGACCGCACCCGTGGCCGCCATTCCCGCACCCAAGGTACTGGATCTTCGCAGGGCCAAGGTCGTGGCCCCGGTCGCTCATCATCCGGCACGGCGCGCTTCGCCTGAAGCGTTTCCGTTTCCCGATCGCGATGCGGAGGCCGTGTCGGGTTCGAACGCCTTCGCGCTTCCCGGTTCGCTCACGGCCAGCGGGGCCGCCATCCTCGCGAACGACATGCACCTCGATCACGGGGTGCCGAACATCTGGTACCGCGCCTCCTTCGAGTACGACGACCGCAAGATCACCGGCGTCACCTTGCCGGGCCTGCCGTTGATGATCACGGGCAGCAACGGCCACGTCGCGTGGGGCTTCACCGCCTCCTACGCCGACACCGGCGATGTCGTGGTAGTCGAGGCCAATGACGTGTCGCAGTACCTCGCGCCGGGCGCGGAGCTGGTCACGATGGAAGAACGCGAGGAGACGATCCGCGTGAAGGGCGACGATGCCGTCAACGTCACGTATCAGTGGACCCGCTGGGGACCGATCATCGGCACGAACGATCTCGGCAAGCCTCTCGCCTATCGCTGGACGGCCCACGATCCCGCTGCCACGAATCTCGGACTCGTCGCGATGGAGGGAGCGATGGACGTGTCGCAGGCCGTGGCGATCGCGCACCGCTCCGGCACGCCCACTCTCAACATCGTCATCGCCGATCGCGCGGGACACGCCGCCTGGACCATCGCCGGCCGCCTGCCCCGGCGGTTCGGCTATGACGGCCGGCTCCCGATGGCGTGGACCTACGGCGATCGTCGCTGGGACGGATTTCTGCCGGAAGCGGAGATTCCCACCGTGATCGTCGGGCCCGGACAAACCGGCGTCGACCGGCTTTGGTCCGGCAACCAGCGGATGCTCGGGGGCGAGGCGCTCACGAAGATTGGCGACGGCGGGTATCCGCGGCCGCACCGCGCCGCCCAGATTCGCGATGGCCTCGCCGCCCTGCGCCAGGCCACCCCGCGCGACCTGCTCGCCGTGCAACTCGATGACCGCGCCTTGTTTCTTGCCCCGTGGCAGGAGCTGTTGATGAAAACGCTCACCCCGGAACTGATCACGGCCAAGCCGGCGCGCGGACGGCTCCGGGCGTACGTGGAAAAGTGGGAGGGCCGCGCCAGCATCGACGCGGTGAGCTACCGGCTCGTGCGCGAGTTCCGCACGGCCGTCCGCCTGCGCATTTTCCCCGCTATCTTTGCCACCTGCCTCGAGGTCGAGCCCGACTTCCGCTGGGAGGACCTGCAGCTCGAGGAGGCGACGTGGACGCTGCTGCGCGAGCAGCCACCGCATCTCCTCAATCCCGCGTTCCTGACCTGGGACGATCTGCTGACCACAGCGGTGGACGACGCGATTGCCGCCATCGACGGTCAGGGCATGAAGCTGCCACAGGCGAACTGGGGCTGGCGCAACACCACCCGGATCCGTCACCCCTTCAGCGCCTCGTATTCGTTCCTGTCGGGCTGGCTCGACCTGCCGGCCGAGCCGCTCCCAGGCGATACCGACATGCCGCGCGTACAGTCCCCCAATCATGGCGCGAGCGAGCGGATGGTCGTGTCGCCGGGCCGCGAGGCGGAGGGAATCTTTCACATGCCCGGCGGCCAAAGCGGGCACCCGCTGTCGCCTTTCTATCGCGCGGGCCACGAGGCCTGGGCGCGCGGCGAGGCGTCGCCGTTTCTACCGGGTCCAGCCGTGCACACGCTGACGTTCGCGGCCCCGTGAGCCGGAGGTTTTCGATGGAGCCGACCAGAACTTGCGGGCGCGCCCCTATGAAATGAGGGGAGGAACGTGGCTCGTCCACGCCTTGATGGCGACAGCATTTCTCAATCCGATCGAGGCGGCGATTGAACCGATCGGCCCACTCATCCACTCCTAGTAACCCCCATGCCTGTCCACGTCCTCGATCATCCGCTCGCCGCGCACATCATCACGCACCTGCGGGACAAAACCACCAAGCCCGCGACGTTTCGGACGCTCGCGTATCAGATCGGGCTCCTGCTCGCGATCGAGTCAACCGCCGACATCGAGATCGAACCGAAGGAAATCGACACGCCGCTCGAGCGGGTGACCGGCCGCGTCCTCGCCCACCAGCCGTTGATCGTGGTGCCGATTCTCCGCGCCGGCCTCGGGATGGTCCAGCCCTTCACCGATCTCTTTCCAGATGTCAGCGTCGGCTACGTCGGCCTCGAGCGCGATCACGAGACCGCGCAGCCACGCAGCTATTATTGCAAACTCCCGCCGCTCGCCGGCCGGCATGTCTTCGTGGTGGATCCGATGCTGGCGACCGGCGGTTCCGCGGTGGAGGCGATCCGGGTGGTGAAGGCCCAAGGCGCCGTGAATCCAACGCTCGTCTGCATCGTCAGCGCGCCGGAGGGCGTGGCCGAGGTGGAGAAACACCATCCCGGGCTGACGATTCACACCGCCGCGCTGGATCGGGAACTCAATTCGCGGAGGTACATCCTCCCCGGCCTCGGCGATTTCGGGGACCGGCTGTACGGCACGTAAGGGTTCGCCGTCGGACGGCGAACCCTGGAAAGAGCCGGTCAGAGACCGGCTCTACTTTTCCAGCGTGACCCGGCTCAGGTCCGGACCGGAATCTTGAGCAGCTTCGCCATCGTGCCACCGTAGATCCGGCGGCGGGTATCTTCTGGCACCTGGCAGGCGTCGAGCATGTCCTCGGTCCGGCTCAGCATGTTGTCGATCTTCTCCGGCGGCTCGTCAGTGCCGAACACCAGCTTCTCGAAGGCGTAGACGGTGTCCGGCGCGCTGTGCTGCGACGGCCCTTCCCACCAGAGGTGTTGTTTCACCTCGGACAGGCGGCCCTGCAGCTTGGTGAGAGTCGAGCCGGTGATGTCGCAATGGACGTTCTTGCACCAGCGGACGACCTCGGCGGCCTCGGCGTACCACGGGTTGCCGAAGTGCCCGCAGATGATCTGATAGTCGGTGAACTTGGCCGCGATCGTCATCAGGTATTCCGGCCGCATGCGGGGGAACCCAAGCGTGCCGAACCCGGCGATGCCCGTGTGATAGAGACCCACGAGGCCGTGTTTCTGGATCCGCTCGTAAATCGGAAAATAGCGCTCGTCGTCCCAGTTGTAACGCGGGTCGCGGAGCTTGATGCCCTTCGCGCCGTTGGCTGCGAAGTAATCGACGTCGCTCAGCGCGTTCGCGTCATCCACCGAGATCCGGCCGAATGGGATCACGACATCCGGATGCTTCTTCGCCCCCTCCATGATGGCGGGGAACTGCGCGCGCCAGCCATTGCAGCAGCCCATCGCATTCCGCTCCTTGTAGAACGTCTGCATGCTCTCGAAATAAAAGGGCCTCTCCTGATAGTGCAGATGGCAGTCGATCATGAAACGCCGGGGCTGGTTCCGTCCGGCGCGGACCGGCGGGATGTTCGAGGCCGGCTCGGCGGCGCGGGCGGCGGAACTGCCGACCGTCGCGAGGGCGGCGGCGCCACCGGTGAGTTTGAGGAAGCGGCGGCGGGACAGGGAATCGTTCGAGTTCATGCGGGGAATAATGGGAGGCTGCGGGACAGGGAAAACGTCAGACGCCCGTCACCTTGACGGCGCCGTGCACTACATGCGGCACTTCGAAGCCGGCGCGGTACTGGCGGGTCAGCCGCGGCGCGGCGGCCGAGGCAAACTCACCCTTGAACTGCTCCGACTTGGCGTCGATTTCCAGCGGCACGCCATAGGTCAGCGGCGTAGCCTTGAGATCGACGTTGTTCGCCCCGAGATGATCGATCATCCGGCCACAGGCGTCGGCCAGCCCGTGATTGGAGTTAATCCGCTCACGAATCGCGCCGGGCTCCGTCGCCCGGCCCATCTGATGGGAAATATTCCCGAGGTGGCAGAGCGCGCTCGAAATGTGCGCCTCCTCCATCGGACCCGTGAGATTCGCCGTCTTCCGGCTGCGCACGGTGTCGATGAAGTTCTGCATGTGACGATCGCGACCCTCGAACTGCTTCACGACCTTGCCGGACTTGTCGAGGGCCGTGCACTTGAAGTACTCGGTCGTGACGATGCTGCCACCCTCGCACTCGATCACGTTTCCGACCGAAACGTTCGTGTCGCGGTAGCCATCCATGCCGGTGGCCGCCGGGGTTCCGCCGGGGCCGCCGGTGGCGGTGACGGGAACGATGCCGGCCTTCCGCGGCAGGCCGCGGACTTCAAAGATCAACGGCGCGGAGGCGTACTCGTGCACCACGACCTGGGTGTTCGGCGTGTCAGCATCATCCACATAGCCCAGCCGGGCGCCGACGCTGAGCGTGCGCTTCGGCATGCCCTCGCCGAGGAACCAGCGTGCGACATCCATTTGGTGGATACCCTGGTTGCCGACGTCGCCGTTGCCATAGAGATAAACCCAGTGCCAGTCGTAGTGCACCGGGCCGTTCTTCGGGAAATTGCGGTGCGGCTGGACGAGCGGCGCGGGACCGGTCCACAAGTCGTAGTTGATCGACGGCGGCACCGGCACCGGGCCGCTCACCTTGCCGATGCTCGAGCGCGCCTTGTAGCAGAAGCCGCGCGCCGCGGTGATTTTTCCGAGATTCCCCGCCTTCACCCAGGCGACGGCTTCCTGGAGCCCTTCACCGGAACGGATCTGCGTGCCCGCCTGCATCACGCGATTGTACTTCGTCGCGGCGGCCACAAGTTGCCGGCCTTCCCAAATGTTATGCGAGACCGGCTTCTCGACGTAGACATCCTTGCCCGCTTCGCAGGCCCAAATGCCGGCGAGCGCATGCCAGTGGTTCGGCGTGGCGATGGTGACGGCATCGATGTCCTTCGACGCGAACACGTCGCGCATGTCCGTGTAAGTCTTGGCGTCGGCGTAGGGCTGCCGGCCGTCCACCGTCATGGTCCGCGTCCGCTCGAGCACCGCCGAGTCCACATCGCACAGCGCCGCGATCTTCACGCCCTTGATGCCGAGCAGGCTCGTGAGGTGATTCCTGCCGCGGCCGTTGAGGCCGATGACGGCAACCCGCAGATCGCCGTTGGCCCCGGCCACCTGGCCCCAGGAGCGGGCACTGAGAGCGACACCGGCAGCGGCGAAAGCGGAGCCTTTGAGGAAACTGCGGCGGGACAGCGAATTCATGGGAGAACAGGGACAGGGGTTGAGAGCGACGGAACTCAGACGGGGCGAACGAGGCCAACTTGGCAGCCGGGGCGCTGCCAATAAAGCACGAACTCGGGCGAAGGCCAACGGGGGCGGGCAGCACGCGGCTCCCGGGTCTCACCGGCCGGCACGCCGGGGGCAGTCCTTCGGCGACGATTCGCAGGGGCGCCATTCCCGAGTAGCGCCAGTCTTCGACTGGCGGACGCCGGTCGGAGAACCGTCGCCACGGGCGAACCCAATCGCCATCGAAGCCCCTCACCCGCCTTACTTCCCCGCCGCGTATTCGGCGTAGCGGGCGGCCAGCTTGGCGGCCTTTTCGTCGCCGTTGTGGAAATAGAAACGGTAGCGAAGCGTCAGGCTGCCGCCGGCGGGAACGGTGTGGTCGCCCTTGTGCGGATCGTTCGCGAACTCCTTCTCGTAGTCGTGCCAGCCAAAGGGATTCGCGCCGAAGAGTCCGTAGCCGCGCGCCATCCACCACGTCGGATGCCTCAGGTTTTGCGGGTGATCGAAGATCGCGATGCCGTAGACCTTGCCATTGTGCTCCGCGTGATAGTCGGCCCACGCCGCGCGCTTGCCCCACGCGTCGTCGTCGCGGTGGCCGGTCGAGGTCACGATGCGGCCCTTCCCGCCTGTCTCCTTGCCCTGCATCTTGTGCGGCATCGTCATCCACTGGGCGACGCGCAGCGCCATCGTGCCGTCCTTGTTGTCGCCGAAGTGCAGCGGCTTGTCCGGGAGCGCCTGGATCGTGATCTCGAAATCGACGAAGTTGCCATCCGGCCCGGCGTGAAAGCGCAGCTTCCGTTCGTCGTGGCAGATGGTGCGGAAGTCCGGCGCAACCCAGCGATTGCGCGCGCGAATGACCCCGACCGGGCCGCTGGTCGTTTCCAGGAGGATGGTGTGCTCGCTCCGGCCCTTCTCCTTCGGCGAACGGGCGTTGTCGCCCGTGCCTTCATTCCAGAAATCGATCCCGTTCATCATGCTGTGCGCGAACCAGAACGAGCGGTGCCACGGATGATCGGTGTCCTCGCCCGGCGTTTCCTTCATCGGGAAGTCACGCGTCAGCGGCGTGCCATCGCGCGCCAGAATGGGATGCAGGTAAGGCCGCGAGGCGCCGTCGGCAAAAACGTACTGGGTGAACAACGCGCCGCCGATTTCGACACGCACGCGGTCGAATTCGCGGGTCAGGGTGACGGGGGTGGCCGGGGTCGCCGCGGTGAGAACCGCGCCCGGCGCACCGAGAATGGCCACGGCCAGGAGGTGCAGGAGACGTGTTTTCATCGCCGGACAACGTAGGAAGTCCGGCAGCACCGGCAACCCTCGAAGTGAC
>CAINHV010000448.1 GCA_903848965.1 uncultured Opitutia bacterium
CGACATGGTAGGCGAAGTTGCGCAGCGCGCTCGCGGGAATTCCACGCCGCCGGGCGCCGGCGATGGTGGGCAGCCGGGGATCGTCCCAGCCGGAAACGATCTTGTCCTGCACCAGCTGGATGAGGCGGCGCTTGCTGAAGATCAGGTAGCTCAGGTTGAGCTTGGCGAACTCGTACTGGTGGGGGCGGGCGCGGGGCAGATCGAGATGCTCGAGGATCCAGTCGTAGAGCGGCCGGTGCACCTCGAACTCCACGGTGCAGATGCTGTGCGTGACGCCCTCGAGGTAGTCGCTCAGGCAGTGGGCAAAATCGTAGAGCGGATAGATGCACCACGCGTCACCGGTCTGATGGTGCGAGGCGTGCCGAATCCGGTAGAGCAGGGGATCGCGCAGCCAGATGTTGGGCGAAGCCATGTCGATCTTCGCCCGGAGCGTCCGGGTCCCGTCGGGAAACTCTCGGGCGCGCATCCGCTGGAACAGATCGAGGTTCTCCGCGACGGTGCGCTGGCGAAACGGCGAGTCGCGCCCCGGCTTGTCGGGCGCCCCGCGGTATTCCTCGGTTTCCTTCGGGGAAAGATCGCAGACATAGGCGTGACCCTTGCGAATCAGCGCGAGAGCGTACTCGTAAAGCTGCGGAAAATAATCCGACGCGGAGAACGGCTCGGCGTTCGGGGCATCGGCCGGAACGGGACCGATGTGATAGTCGGGTGCGCCCGCGATCGACGACAGGGACGGGGTGGAGCCCTTCGCCTTGAAACCGAGGCAGTGGTCGGCCCAGCCCGCGATCAACCAGCGCACATCGCGGGTGATGGAGCCGACGTATTCGACGTCCTCCTTGACCGGGTTGGTGTCGTCGAAGCGCAGGTTGCACTGGCCGTTGTTCTCGCGCGCGATGCCGAAGTTGAGGCAGATCGACTTGGCGTGTCCCAGGTGCAGGTAGCCATTGGGCTCTGGAGGGAAGCGGGTGACGATCTTCTGGTGGCGTCCCTCGGCCACATCCCGGGCCACGATATCGCGGATGAAATCGGTCGGGGCCGGGACACCGGCCGGCGGGTTGCTCGGGTTGTTTTCGGCGGACATGCCCGACCACGCTGCGACCCGGCGCGCCGGCCGGCAACGATTTGTTTGGTTCCGGCGCGGCGCGGATCGGAGTGCTTGACGCGATGCGGCGTCACTTCTCTCATGCGGGTCTGGCCTTGCGGGCGTAGCACAATGGATAGTGTAGCGGTCTCCGAAGCCGTCGATCCGGGTTCGACTCCCGGCGCTCGCACCAGCCTCTGGCAGGCAGGAATGGGCCCAGAGTTAGCCGACGTGAGTCGTATTGGTTGAGTTCGAGGTTGAAGCTTGAACCACCGAGACACCGGGGCACAGAGCCATTGAGAACACCGGCTCTTCCTGCGTTGGACTCCAAAATTTTGCAGGCTTGGGTAGCCCTGCCCGTGAGGGCAGGGACCGCTCCACTGCCTTGCTCGGAATTGTCCCGCCGCTCACGCGGCGGGCTACAAGTCCGTCCAAGTCACCAACGGATCCAGGACTCCCCGGCAGTTCGATCCGAGGCCTAGCGGGCCGCGGGTCCGGGGTTCTGTTGCTCGTAGGCCAGTTTCTGTCGCGCGGCGTCGAGAATCTGATCGAACCAGGCGTTGATCCGTTTCGGGCCATAGCCGGCCGGATGTCCATCGGGAACGCCCGCCGCCAGATCCCGTTCGACGTCGAACAGGTCGCGAGGGCCCATGTACGCATGGTTGGGGAGAACCGTCTGAAAGGGCCCGAGTTCCTTCAGCCGCTCGAAGCTCTTGATGTACGGTTCCGTCCACGCGGGACCGAAATTGAAGCCCAGGCCTCCAGGGCAGACTGCGCGGTAGCTGTCGGTGCCGTCGGTGACCGTGAAGACGGTCGTGAGCGCGCCGGCCGTGTGACCCGGCGTCACGTAGAAGGTAAACTCGGTGTCACCGATGTTCAGCGTTTCGCCATCCTTCACCACGAGATCACGCTTCAACCGGATGCCGTTGGCCGGCAGGCCAGTGGATTGGCGACGTTCCGTCTCGGTCCAGTCGAGGTCCGACATGATCACCTTGGCGCCGCTGAGGGCCACGATGGTCCCGGCGCCGGCGAAGTGGTCGCCGTGCGCATGGGTGACGATGAGGTATTTGATATTCTTCGGGTCGAAGCCCGCGCGGCGGATGTTGGCGAGCAGGAGATCGGTGGTGTTGGCGTACGCCGCATCCATCAGCACGAGGCCCTCGCTCGTCTTGATCAGGTAAGCGGCCACCGTCTGCAGGCCGACGTAGTGCACATTGTCGAAGAGCCGGAAGGCATTCTTCTGCTGCGCGTCGATGGGAACGTTCTTCAACTTGCCCCAGGGTGCGGCCCGCTCGTTCCAGTCGATGCCGGCGGCTTTTTTCTTGGCGGCGGAATCCGGCGCCTGGGCCAGGGCGGTCGCGGGAAGGTGAAGAGTCGCGGCGAGGACGAGCGTGGCGAGCACGCGCAGGGACCGGAATGAACGAAGCGGGGTCGACATGGGGTAGGGGGCAGGGATCCGCACGGCGCGGAACGCGGCCCAACGATCTGAAAACTGTGCGTCGCGACGGAAACAGACCAGCGAAAATCGGGTCGGAAATGCGTCCCAATCTTTGCTCACGCGAAGGCGCGAAGCCCGCTAAGAGCGGAGATTCCTAACGGGCCGCCGGCTTGGCCGTGCGGCTTTCCCGCCACGCTCGCCAGCCCTCGAAGACCATCGGCAGCACGGAGAGGATGATGATCACGAGGATCACGAGTTTGAAATTCTGCTGCACGAACGGCCGGTTGCCGAACCAGAAGCCGGCGTAGAGGAAGAAGTAGATCCAAATGAAGCCGCCGATGATGTTGTAGGCGATGAAACGGGCGTAGGTCATCGATCCGACCCCGGCGACGAACGGGACAAAGGTCCGCACGATCGGGACGAAGCGTGCGAGGATGATGGCACGGCCACCGTACTTCTCGAAAAAGGCGTGGGCGCGCTCGAGATGCTTCTTCCTTAGGAAAATCGAGTCCTCGCGGCGGAAGACGGCCGGCCCGATCCGGGAGCCGATCCAATAATTGACGGTGTCGCCCGCGACCGCCGCAAACCACAGCAGCAGGGCCATCAGGTGGACATTGAGTCCGGTCTCCGGCTGGGCGCAAAACGCGCCGGCCGCGAAGAGCAATGAGTCACCAGGCAGAAACGGGGTGATGACCAGCCCCGTTTCCGCGAAGATGATCAGGAAGAGCACCCCGTACGTCCATCCTCCGTAGCTCGCGATGATTTCCGCAAGGTGGCGATCGATGTGGAGAATGAAGTCGATGAGCTTCCTGAAAATGTCGGGCATGATGGGCCGGTGGTCGATCCTCTGACAGGTGTGATGAACGGGACTCTAAAACCTAACAACGAAGCCCAGGGCTCCTCGCTCCGGACACAAAAAAGGCAGGCAGTGTTGACTGCCTGCCGGAAATAAAATCGTCCGACTCAGACGTCGGACTTGGTCTTGCGCAGACCCTGGACGCGATCGCCGACCTTCCATTGACCGCGCTTCCGAAGGATCTCGACGCGCTCGAAGCGCTTGAGGACGTTGCGTTTAACGACGAGGCCGGAGGCGCCTTGGAGACTTTTGTGCTGTGACATGACGTGGAAAAGGTTCGGTCGCGAAGGGTTAAAGGGGCGGAGTGCTAGAGTTCGCCCGTGCCCATGACAAGTATTTTTCGCCCACCTGGTCCGCGCGTACGACCAGCCACTCGGGCGTTTCATACGGATGGACCGCGAGGAGGTGCCGCTCCAACGGTCCAATCTGGGATTCCAGGCACTTGAACTGGAGACGGTATTCCTCGCTTCGCTCCGACAAACCCTGCCAGCGAAAGTGCGAGGTCACGGGACCGTCGATCTGCACACAGGCGGCGAGGTTGCGGTGGATGACTTCGGCGGCGAGCCGGTCGGCATCCGCCCGCTGGGCGACCGTGGTCCACGCGATAAACACGGCGGGAAAGTCGGAGGGCATCAGGGTCGGGGCAAGGCGGGAATTCGCCCTTGACGCCCTTTGGACCGGACTGTCCTCTTCCCGGTTTTCACCCGCATCCGACCTTCCATGAGAGACGATTACATCAAAGAAGCACTGAAGACGATCAGCGACCCGAACATCCTGATTAATGTCGTTTCCCGTCGGGTCAAACAGCTCCGCCGCGGCAATCGCCCGCTGGTGGAGTCGCTGGAAACGCTCTCGCCCGAGGACACCGCGCTCCGCGAAGTCATCGAAGGCAAGATCAGCCACGAACTGGCCGCCTGAGCGAGGCGCCCGTCTTTGGCGATCCGGTGCTGCGACGCAGACCCGGGTCGCTTTTTTTTGGCCCCTGATCGCCGGCTTCGGCCCCGCGGCTTTTCCGCCAAACGGGTTTGCGAATCGATTTCGGCTAAATTCTCCGCAGTATTCCTGTTCCTGACCGAACGTCCCGATGGCCGCGAAAAAAAAAGACTCCGAGCGATTCAGCGAGATTCGAAGCTCGAAGGCGCTCCGTGACTACTCGATCGGCGAGCGATTCGAGGCCGGGATCCAGTTGCGCGGTACCGAGGTCAAGTCGATCCGGGCGGGCAAGGCGCAGATCAACGATGCCTTTGCCCGGGTAGAGAAGGGCGAAGTCTGGCTCCACAACGCCCACATCGAGCAGTATGCCTTCGGCAACATCCACAATCACGATGCGAAGCGCATCCGGAAGCTGCTCCTGCATCGGCGGCACATCGACAAGATCCAGCGGGCCCTCGAGGCTGGCGGACAGGTGTTGGTGCCGCTGCGGATGTACTTCAAGGAGGCCTTGGTGAAGGTCGAGGTCGGGCTCGGTACCGGCAAGAAGCTCTTCGATCGTCGCGACGATCTCAAATTGAAGGCCGTGCAGCGCGAGATGAGCCAGGCGCTGAAGGAGCGCCCTCGTTAAGCGGGGAACGTGCAGGCAACTGCCGGGCCGTCGCTGGCGACGGGCCCGCTTTACCTCTGGGCCAGAATTCCGACCATGAGGTCGGCGTAGTCCGGATCGTCGTCAACGAGGACGACCGATTTCGTCGGAGGCTTCACAGTTTAGGGCGGGCTGACGGTGGAAATCGACCGCCCCCAAAGCCACCCGCGAGCACGCACTTGATTAGCCCGCAACGTCCGGAAGGATGCCCAGATGCTTCACGTCGTCCTGTTTCAGCCGGAAATTGCGCCCAACACGGGAAACGTGGGCCGGATGTGTGCGCTCACCCGATCGCGTCTCCATCTGATTCACCCGCTTGGCTTCGTCATCAACGATCGAAACCTGCGTCGCGCCGGCATGGATTACTGGAAGTCGCTCGATGTGCACGAGCATGCCGACTGGACGGCGTTTCGGGCCAGCCCACACGCGCCGCGGCGGCTCTGGCTGCTGACCACGAAGACCGAGCGAAGCTTCTGGGACGTGAAATATGCCGACGGCGACGGGCTTGTGTTTGGCAACGAGGGCGCGGGCGCCCCCGATTGGCTGCATGATGAACTGGCCGAGTGCCGCATCACCATCCCGCATGCGAATCCGGTCCTGCGTTCGCTGAACCTCAGCACGGCGGCCGGCGTGGCGTGCTATGAGGCGGTGAGGCAGTTGACCCATCGGCCCGCGGGATGGGTTCCTTGAGGCTCGCGCAGTGACTTGTGGATACAGGAGGCCGGGCGGCGCCGAGGGCGCGCACGAGGCGTGCCCCCACATAATGCGCGTAAGAGCGTGGCTCGTCCACGCCCGGATGGCCACGGAACTTCCTTACTGCTCCAGACGTTCAGATCTCCCCCAGCCGCACGCAGGCGACGGTGCGGCCCGGCTCGCCGGGAATCAGCGGGGGCTCGGTCGCTTTGCATTTTTCCTGCGCATGGGGGCAGCGCGGGTGGAAGTTGCAGCCGGCCGGCGGATTGATCGGCGACGGCGGATCGCCGGGCAGCACGATGCGCTGGCGGGCCCGCTCCGTGTCCGGATTCGGGGTCGGGATCGCGCTGACCAGCGCGCGGGTGTACGGATGCTGCGGTCGCTCGATCACGTCGGCGGCCGGCCCGAGTTCGACGATCTTGCCCAGATACATCACGGCGATCCGATCCGAGATGTGCTTCACCACCGACAGGTCATGGGCGATGAAGATGAGCGAGAGGTTCATCTTGCGCCCGAGTTCGGCGAGCAGGTTCAGGATTTGGGCTTGGATCGAAACATCGAGGGCCGAGACCGGTTCGTCGGCGATGATGATCCTTGGCTGCAGCGCGAGAGCGCGCGCGATCGCGATGCGCTGGCGCTGGCCGCCCGAGAATTCATGCGGGTACTTCTGCATGAAGCGCGGCGCGAGTCCGACGACCTCCATCAATTCGGCCACCCGCGCGGGCACGTCGGCCGGCGGGCACATGCGATGGACGAGCAGCGGCTCCGCGAGCGTGGCATAGATCGTCAGCCGCGGGTTCAGCGAGGCGTAAGGATCCTGGAACACCATCTGCATCTTCCGGCCGAGTTCGCGCGCCGTGTCTGCATCCGCGCCAGTCAGGTTCTTGCCTTCGAGCACCACACTGCCTGCCGTGGTCGGGACGAGCCGCATGATCGTGCGGGCCAGCGTGGACTTGCCGCAGCCCGACTCGCCGACGAGTCCGAGCACCTCACCGCGGCCGAGCGTCAGGTTCACGCCATCGACCGCCTTCACGGTGCCGAGGTGGCGCTTGAAGATGAATCCCTGGGTGACGGGGAAGTGGGTCTTGACGTCGCGGAGCTCGAGAATGGGGTCGGACATGGCGAGGGGATCGGGGTGTCGAATCAAATTTCCCCGAGCTGGGCCCGCAGGCAGGCGTGGGAGTGACCGGGAGCCACCTCCGTGAGCCTGACCGGGGTCGTGATGCATTTCTCGACCGCAAACTCGCAGCGTGGCGCGAACGGACAGCCGGGGAGCGGCTTCGAGAGATCCGGCGGCATGCCGCGAATCGTATAAAGCTCCGATCCCTTGGGCTGGAGGGATGGAATCGAGCGCTGGAGGGCGCGGGTGTAGGGGTGCTTGGGCTGGTAGAAGAGCGTGCGGGTATCGGTGGTCTCGACGATCCGGCCCGCATACATGACCTGCACGCGATCGCAAAGACCGGATACGACCCCGAGATCGTGCGTGATGAAGATCACCGCCATCCCGAGTTCCCGCTGCATTTTCTTGATCAGCTCGAGAATCTGGGCCTGCACCGTGACATCGAGCGCGGTGGTCGGCTCGTCCGCGATCAGGAGTTCCGGCTTGGTGATGAGGGCCATCGCAATCATCACGCGCTGCCGCATGCCGCCGGAGAACTCATGCGGATAAAGGCTCATGCGCTTCGCGGGATCGTTGATCCCCACCGCCTCGAGCGCCTCGAGACCGCGCCGGATCGCTTCGGCCTTGCTCAGTTTCTCATGGATCAGGAGCGGCTCGATCAGTTGCTCCGAGATTCGGAGGTACGGATTGAGCGACGTCATGGGATCCTGGAAGATCATCGCGATCCGCTTGCCTCGGATCCGGCAGGATTCAGCGGGCGAACAATGCAGCAGATCGACGCCGTCGAACATCGCCGTTCCGCTCTCGATCCGACCAGGGGGCTGCGGAACCAGGCCCATGAGCGAGTAGCAGGTGACCGATTTGCCGGAGCCTGATTCGCCGACGATGCCCAGGGTCTCGCCGCGCGCCACGGAGAAACTCACGCCATCCACCGCGCGATACACTCCGTTGCGGGTGTGAAAGTACGTGCGGAGGTCGTTGACGGTCAAAAGCGACATCGGGGAAAAAGGCGGAAGGGGCGAAGGAAGAAGCGCAAGCTAAACGCGCTCCGTAGAGGCGGCGAGCCGTTCACGGACCCGGTTCACGACCTGACTGGGCGGGAGTTGAGCGAGCAATCCACCACCCGTGGCCGGACAACCCGGTGGTTGCAGGATGCTGACCTGGGCGGACTGGCCGGCGGGCGCGCCGAAGATGGGCCCGGTGCGCAGCGGATTGGTCGGGCCAAACAGGGCGACCAGCGGCACGCCGAGGGCGTTGGCCAGATGCAGGCCGCCGGTGTCGTTCGTCACCAGCAGACGGCAGTCCTGGAGCCGGCGGGCGAACGTCGCGAGATCGGTGCGGCCGGCAGCGTTCTCGACCCGGCTTGGCGGAAACCCCGCGGCCACGGCGGCGGCGATCGGCGCGTCGTTGGGCGTCCCGAAGATCACGAAATTCTCTGCGGGCAAGGCCTCGATCAACGCCCGCCAGTGCTCCACCGGCCAGCGTTTCGCCGGCAGGTTCTCGGAGCCCGGGATCAGCCCGATCGGGCGAGGGGCCGCGGGCGACGCGACGGAGCCGGTGGCGGAATCACCGAGGGTAAAAGGGGTGCGATCCACCGCTCCGGCGAGGCCGAAGTGGCGGAGGAAATTCTCCCACAGTTCGAATTGGTGATGGGCGGCCTCGTCGAAGTCCCCGGGCACCGCATAGCTGTGAGTCAGGAGGGGACGCGGATGGCCGGCCCGCCGGATGCCGAAGCGTTGCCGGCTGCCGGCCAGCCAGGCCTCGAGGTCGCCGCGAAACGAGTTGGTAAAGAGGAGCCACGTATCCGGGTACTCAGTGCGCAGGCGAACAAAGGCGCGATCGTAGCCCCATCCGCGCGGCGGGAGTACGACCACTCGATCGCCGATCTTCAGATCCCGCAGCAGACCGGCGAACTGCGCGCGGACCACGAGTGTGATCTCCGCATCGGGCCGCGAGGCCCGCAGTGCGCGGAGGAGCGGCAACGCCATGACCACGTCGCCGAGCCAGTTGGGCAGACGGATCCAAAGGCGGGTCCGCCGTGGCAGCAGCGGGAGGCTGCGCTGCACCCCTTCCGTGGCGAGAAGATCACGTTTTGCCTCGAGCCGGAGCCGGCGCGCGGGCACGTCCTGGTTCCGCCAGCGATCGTGGGCCCACAGCCACGAGGCGCAAAGATTGTCGTCGCGGGCGAGCAAGCCCTCGAGCCAGCGGTTCAGCGCAATCGTCACCCCGGCGCTGGTACTGTCGCTCGTCACGCGTTCGAGTCCAATCTCGATCCGCCAGAACGCGCGCCGGAGGGCGAAGATGCCATAGACGCGGGCCTGGAATTTTTCCGCCAGCAGACCGGGAAGTTCGGTGGTGGCGCAGACGCGGCCGAACAACGTGGTTAACGCGCCCTGCATCCCGGCGTTTTGATCGAAGAGGACGCCGACCACCGCGCGGCGGCGAAGGATCTTCATGGCCTCGGCGAAGCCTTCCCGGCGGGAGAGGAGCCTAAGACCGTAGCGCTCGCGGGACTCGGTGACGAAGGCGTTGGCGGCCGGGTTGTCGAGAGGCCGGAAGATGGTGCCGAATTCCGGCAGCGGGGTGGGGATCACCAGCCCCAGGGCGGTCTGGGCCTCCCAATACGCGATGTGCGGCGAGCAAATCAGGGTGGGGAAGGGCGTGGCGTGATGTTCGCCAAACGCGGCCACGAGTCCGGGGGAGGCGGAAATTATCCGGCGGTAGCGATCGGCCGAGAGATAGGGGGTGGCAAGGGAGAGGAGCCCGGTTTCGATCAGCCGCCGGCAGCTTTCCCGGCCGATGGCCCGACGCCAGTGGGCGGGCTGTTCGGGGAAGGCGTGGTGAAGATTGGAGAGGATCAGCCGCCGGCGCCGGGGGAGGCCGTAGTAGATGGCGTTGCCCAGTGCCCCGGCCAGCCCGTCGAGCAGCGGTTCCGGCGTGTGCGCGACCAGCCAGCCGGTGAATTTGAGCAGTGGGAGCAGCACGCGCTCTTCTCATTGCGAGGAGCGCGGGGTTTTTGCTACGCAAAAACCCGCCGGGGGGATTCGATTGGACGCATCCTGCCCGCTGGCCGCTCCCGCCGGGTCCTTGTTCGTCGTTCCGCCTTCAGGCGGATTCCGGGAAGCTCACACCACGGGCCATGACAGAAAGCTGCGCTGCGCCCGAATCGGCGGCACCCGGAAAAATGGCGTTTGATTTTCACGCGGAAAACCCGTGAAACCTTGCGCTTCCGCAGCGGCCGCGCCCGCGGTCGACGGCGGAAACCATGACCGAACTCCTCATCATCAAACCTTCCTCGCTGGGCGACATCGTGCAGGCGCTCCAAGTGGCCACGTCGCTGAAGGCGCAGGTCGAGGGACTGCGGATCTCCTGGGTCGTGCGGGAGATCTTTGCGCCGATCGTGCGGGCGTGTGCGGCGGTGGATCAGGTGTACGTGTTCGAGCGCAACGCCGGGGCCAAGGGGTTCCTCCGGTTGATGAAGGAGCTGCGGAAGACCACCTTCGACTATGTCTTCGACCTGCAGGGCCTGCTGCGGACGGGACTGATGACCTCGCGGACGAAGGCGAAGCGCAAGGTTGGCCGCAGCGACGCCCGCGAGATGGCCGGCATTTTCTACGACGAGAAAGTGCCGCTCCCGCCCGAGGGCCGGCGCAGCCACGCCCTCGAGATCCTGCTCCAGTTCTGCCCGATCCTCGGCGCGAAGCCGGAATTGTGCGGGGCGCTGAAGTTTCGCGAGGTGGACAGCCTGAACCTGCGCTTCGCGGACACCCGCGGCGGCGGCAAGCCGATCGTGATGTTTCCCGACAGCCGGCGCGCGGAGAAGTGTTGGAACGGCTTCAAGCAGCTGACCGAGCTCATTATTAAAGAGAACCGGAACCGGAAGGTGATTTGGGCGGGCAGCAATTATATCCACGATCGCAGCGGGTATCCGCCGGAGCAGTTCTTCAACCTGACGGGCAACACCAGCCTGGTGTCGCTGCCGGCACTCGTCCAGCGGGCGGATTGGGTGATCGCGAACGACAGCGGCCCGATGCACCTCGCCGCGGCGCTGGGGGTGCGCGTGCTCGGAATTTTCGGCCCCACTGATCCGCGGCTCTTCGGGCCGTATCCACTCAACGCGCCCGGCCACGTCGTCGTGCAGGCGCCCGTGGGAGACCTGAAGCTGCTCTCGGCCAAGGAAGTTTACTCGCGCCTGCAGCGGGCCCGTGCGCGTTTCAAGTGAAGCCATGAAGCACCCCTGCCGGCACCCCGCTGGAGCCGGAGGGGCGCAGTCTCGCTGCGCCCTCGTTCCGAAGGTCGGGCGGTCGGTGCGCCCGTCTCCAGCCTCGCCATGACGTCCATTCGCCGCTGATTTTTTCCCATGCTCGATCCGAAACTGATTCGCGAATCGCCCGATGTCATCCGGGCCTCGCTCGCCAAGAAACATCTCGAGCTCGATCTCGACGCCGTGCTGGCCATCGACAGCGCGTGGCGCTCCGGCCTGCAGGAGGTCGAGGCGCTGCGCGCCAAGCAGAAGGCGGCGAACAACGCCATGGCGGCGCTGCCAAAGGGTTCACCCGAGTTTGTGGCCAAAGTGGCGGAGATGAAGGCGGTCTCCGCCCAGGCGAAGGAGCGCGAGACGGAGCTGAAGGGCATCGAGGAAAAATTCCGCCAGGCGATGCTGTCGGTTCCCAATCTGGCGCATGCCAGCGTGCCGGAGGGCCGGACGCCCGACGACAACGTCGTGTTCTCCCTGCACGGAGCCATCGATGTCGCGCGGCCGCATGCGATCCCGCATTGGGAGATTCCCGGTTTCGAGCGGCTGTTCGATTTTGCCCGCGGCGCCAAGGTCACGGGAGCGGGCTTCCCGTTCTATGTCGGCGACGGCGCCCGGCTGGTGCGGGCCCTGATCCAGTTCTTCCTCGATGAGAACACGAAGGCGGGGTACGTGGAGGTTCACCCGCCGTTCCTCGTCAACGCCGCCAGCGCCATCGCGACGGGCGCGCTGCCCGACAAGGAAGGACAGATGTACGAGACGACCCCCGATTCGCTGTATGCGATCCCGACGGCGGAAGTCCCGCTGACGAATTTCTTCCGCGACGAGATCCTCGAGGAATCCGCCCTGCCGGTCCTGCGTTGCGCCTACTCGCCCTGTTTCCGGCGCGAGGCTGGCAGCTACGGCAAGGATGTCCGCGGACTGAACCGCGTGCACCAGTTCGACAAGGTGGAGCTGCTGAAGTGGGTGCACCCCGCGACGAGTTACGACGAACTCGACAAGCTTCGCGACGATGCCGAGGCGCGGCTGCGCAAGCTGGAGTTGCCGTATCGCGTGCTGCTGATGTGCGGCGGCGATCTCGGTTTCACGCAGTCGAAGAAGTACGATCTCGAAGTCTGGTCGGCGGGCCAGAAGCGCTGGCTCGAGGTCTCAAGCTGCTCGAGTTTCGAATCGTTCCAGGCGCGCCGCGCGCAGATTCGCTATCGCGCCAAGGACACCGGCAAGCCCGAGTTCGTGCACACGCTCAACGGCTCCGCGCTGGCGCTGCCGCGCGTGATTTCTGCGCTGCTCGAGAACAACCTGCAGGAGGACGGTCGGGTTCGGATTCCCGCCGCGCTCGTGCCGTACTTCGGCAAGGAGTTCCTCAGCTTCAGCGCCTGAGGTCAGCGCAGGCCCGAAAGGCGACGGGCGTATTTCGCTTCGTCGCTGCTCGCTGCCGCCATATGTCGCCTGATTCAAACCTTCCCGTCGGCCGCCCGGTGGCGCTGCCGGTGGCGAAGCCCGCCGACACCGCGTGCGCGGAATGTGGAGCGCAGGGGGCGGTCGATTTCGGTCATGTCCAGCTCTGCGCCGACTGCTATGCGGTCAAAGGTGCGTGCTGTGCAAGCGAGGGGCGCGATGCCGGGTAGAGGAAATATCGGGGGCGGGCCGCCGGCCGCATTCTTCGCTCGCGCTTGATTTCGCGGGAGGAAAACTCGCCTCGAGCATGACTACGCGTGGCAAGCAGATCGACTGGCCAGCGGCCGCGGAGGCGCTGGCCCGGGCGATCCCGAAAGCGCGGCTGCAGGTCCGGGTCCTGGCCGCGGCCGAGGCGATGGCGCCGCGGACCGTTTGGGGCGTGGGTTTTTCCGGTGGGGCCGACTCCGTCTCGTTGCTGTTGCTCCTGTGGGCCCACTGGCCCCGCCGGCGACGGTGGCTGCGCGGCTTGCATTTCGATCACCGGTTGCGGGGAGCGGCTTCGCGCGCGGATGCGGTGTTCTGTCGTCAAGTGTGCGCGGCACTCGGCGTCTCGTTCGTGAGCGGAGACTGGCCGGGGCGGCACCGGGGTGCGAGCGAGGCGGAAGCACGGGCGGCGCGGCTCGCGTTTCTCGGACGCAAGGCCCGCGTCCTCTGGTTTGGCCATCAGCAGGACGATGTCGCGGAATCGATGTTGATGCGCCTGGCCCGTGGGAGTGGCGCGGGCGGAATGGCAGCACCGCGGCCGGTGCAATCACAACCGGGAGGTCGGACCCACCTGCGGCCGTTGCTCGATCTGAAGAAAAACGAACTCGTCGCCGCGCTCCGCGCGACTGGCATCCCTTGGCGCGAGGATGCCTCCAACGAGACCGATGACTTCTTTCGCAATCGAATTCGCCGGGAGGTGCTGCCCGCCTGGACGGCGGCGGCGCGCCGTGATGCGGTGGCCGGGGCGGCGCGGGCGCGTGAGCTGATCGAGGAGGACGATGCGGCGCTGGAGGCGTGGCTCGGCGAACTTCCCTGGCGCGCTCCGCGGGGTGGATTGGCGTTGCGGGCCCTGGCCGGGAAGCCGCGAGCGTTGGCGCGAAGGGCATTGCATCGCTGGCTGCGCGTGGCGGTCCCAAAATTGGATCTATCGCGAGCCGGTTTCGAGGCACTACTGGTGGCCGTGGAAATCGGACAACCGACCCGACACAGTCTCGGGCGTGAAGGATTCGGCGTGATTCGCGATGGCGTGCTGCGATTCGAGCGGGCTGGAAAGCGCGAATCGAGATTCAATCGGCCCACCAATTGACTTATCCGGCCGGAACATTCACGTTCCGCCTCTATTCCAAAAACGGAAATGTCCGAACCCGAAAGCAAGAAGTCCCGCCGCGCTCTCAAGAGCCTGCCGCCCGATCGTTTTCAGCCGAAGATGTTAATCTTCTGGCTGGTACTCGTGGCCGCGGTTCTCGCCCTGCTCTATAATACATCAAGTATGAGCACTGCGCCGGAGGCGCTCGCCATCCAGGATGTGATCGAGCGGGCCGAATCCGGAAACATCAAGCAGGACCCGGCGAGCACGGCCATTATGCGCGCAGACATGAGCGGTGGGCGCGATTGGTACGTGATCCTCGGCGAAAGCCGCAAGGATGCCAATTCGCCCCACAAGAAGTTCCGGGCCGCCGGCCGGGTGACGGATGCCAACATGATGCGGTTGCAGCAGTCGAAGCTGTTCGACGAGCAGCCCACGCAGACCCTGCTGACGTCGATTGCGGCGCAGGTCATCCCGTTCGTCATCATCATCGGTCTGCTCTATTTCCTTTTCGTGCGCCAACTGCGGCAGGCGGGTCGGGGCGCCCTGAGTTTCGGCAAGAGCCGGGCCAAGCTGCTGACTCGGGACCGGGACAAGATCACCTTCGCCGAAGTCGCGGGTTGTGACGAGGCCAAGGAGGAAGTCTCCGAGGTCGTTGAGTTTCTCAAGGACCCGAAGAAGTTCACCAAGATGGGTGGGCGGATTCCGAAGGGCATCCTGATGGTGGGCCCTCCCGGCACCGGCAAGACGCTGCTCGCCAAGGCGGTCGCGGGCGAGGCGGACGTTCCGTTTTTCAGCATCTCCGGTTCAGACTTCGTGGAAATGTTCGTCGGCGTCGGTGCGAGCCGCGTCCGTGATATGTTCGAACAGGGCCGGAAGAGCGCCCCGTGCCTGATCTTTATCGATGAAATCGACGCCGTCGGACGCCAGCGCGGCGCCGGCTTGGGCGGTGGCAACGATGAGCGCGAGCAGACCCTGAATTCTCTGCTCGTTGAGATGGACGGGTTCGACACCAACGAGGGCGTGATCATCATCGCGGCCACCAATCGCCCCGACGTGCTCGACAGCGCGTTGCTGCGGCCGGGTCGCTTCGATCGCCAGATTTACGTCGACCTTCCCGATCTCATCGGCCGCGAACAGATTCTTCGCGTGCATGCGAAGAAGGTGAGCCTCTCCGAGAACGTCGACCTGTCCGTCATCGCCCGCGGCACCCCCGGGCTGTCCGGCGCCGAACTGGCGAATCTCCTTAATGAGGCGGCGCTCCTCGCCGCCCGTCGCAGCAAGAAGAAGGTCGAAATGATCGACGTCGACGATGCACGCGAGAAGGTGCAGTTCGGCCGCGAGCGCCGTCGCCTGATGGACGACGAGGAGAAGAAGCTGACGGCCTACCACGAGGCCGGCCATGCGCTGGTGCAGGCGGTCCTCGATGACGGTCACATGCCGGTGCACAAGGTGACGATTATTCCGCGTGGTCGCAGCCTCGGCAGCACGATGTTCATCCCGAAGAAGGACATCCTGACGCATGCCAAGAAGCGGATGCTTGACCAGATCGCGATGGGCCTCGGTGGCCGGATCGCGGAGGAACTGGTGCTCGGCGACATTTCGAGCGGCGCGGCGGGCGACATCAAACAGATCACCAAGATTGCGCGCCACATGGTGTGCGACTGGGGCATGAGCCCGCTGGGACCCGTGGCCTACGGCGATAACCACGACACCGTGTTCCTGGGGCGTGACATCACGCGCAACGAGAACGTTTCCGAGGAAACCGCCCGCCAGATCGATCGCGAGATTCACCGGATCATCGACGAGCAATACACCCGCTCGACAAAGATCATCGGCGATCGCCGGACGGAGCTCGCGAAGATCGCCGAGGCCCTTCTCGAGCACGAGACGCTGGATGGCCGGCAGGTCCTCGAGATCCTCCAGTTTGGCGAGATTCGGTCCCCGTTCGCGCCGCCGCCCCCGGCGGACTGGAGCAGCTCGAAGAAGGCGCCGGAAAAGCAGGACACTGCCGATCCGATCGGCGGCCCGTCCGCGGCTCCGACGCCCGCCTGAAGTATTCGCTGCGCGAGGTTATTGCATCGCATTGGCCTCGTTCTTTAGGCTTCGCTCAGCGAAAATCTAACAGAATGAAAATCTGTTGTATCG
>CAINHV010000449.1 GCA_903848965.1 uncultured Opitutia bacterium
ACTTCGATGCGGCCAGCGTTGGGCTTTCACGGGTCGGGAGACCCGTGCCACCCCGACCCGGACTCGCGACCCTCGGGCCCCCTGAGGCGAACATGGAAAAAGTTCCGGTCCCGCGAGCGGATTTCGCGAACCCTTTTTGCTTTTCCCGGCGAGTGGTTGAACCAGTTTGCCCACATGCGATCGATTCCCCGCCTTGCCGTGCTGATTGGTTGTTTGCTCGCGACGGCGCTCTCCGCCGCCCTTCCGTTCCCCCAGGAGGGCAGCGACCTGAAGGCCGACCCCGCCGCGCGTTTCGGCACGCTGCCAAACGGACTCCGCTACGTGATTCGCGCCAACCAAGAGCCCAAGGATCGCGCCGCCCTCCGACTGCTGATCGAGGCGGGCTCGCTCCACGAACGCGACGACCAGCAGGGACTCGCCCACTTCCTCGAGCACATGGCGTTCAACGGCAGCGTGAATTTTCCGCCGGGCAGCCTGATCGAGTTCTTCCAGCGTCTCGGCATGAACTTCGGCGGCGACACCAATGCCAGCACGGGCTTCGATCGCACGCTGTACCTGCTCGATCTCCCGGACACCCGGGAGTCGACGCTCGTCGATGGCTTGAAGGTCTTTGCCGACTACGCGGGCGGCCTGTCGCTCGGCAAGGAGGAGATCGATCGCGAACGGGGGATTATCCTGAGCGAAAAGCGCACCCGCGACTCAGTCGGTTACCGCACCTTTGTCGCGAGTTTCGAGTTCATGCTCAACGGCACGAAATTTCCCCGGCGCCTGCCCATCGGCACCGCTGACGTGATCCAGAACGCCCCGCGTGAACGGTTCGTCGAGTTCTACGACACCTGGTACCGGCCCGAGTTGATGTCCCTCGTGATCGTCGGCGACATCGATCCGGAAAAGACCGAGCAGAAAATCATCGCGGCCTTCTCGCCCTTGAAGGCCCGCGCCCCCGGTCCCGCCCCCCTCGACCTCGGCAAGGTGCCGACTTTCGAGGGCGTGAAGGTGTTCTATCACTACGAGGCCGAGGCACCGTCGACCTCGGTGTCGATCGACACGCTCGTCCCGCATCGCCCGGAACCCGACACCGCGGCGAACCGGCTGAAGGATCTGCCGCGCAGCCTCGCCCACAGCATCATCAACCGGCGGCTCGCGGTCCTCGCCAAGCAGGAGAACGCGCCGTTCAACTCGGGCAGCGCCGAAGTGGGCGAGTCATTCCATTTCTACCGCCAGAGTTCCATCTCCCTCGAGTGCCGGGCCGACCAATGGGCCGCCGCGCTCGCGGTGGCGGATCAGGAATTGCGTCGCGGACTCGAACATGGGTTTCAGCCCGCGGAGCTGCAGGAAGTCGTCGCGAATTTCCGCAACAGCCTCGAGCAGGCGGTGAAGACCGCGGCAACGCGCCGGTCCGATTCCATCGCCTACGAACTCGCCGATTCGCTGCTACAACGCGAAGTCTTCACCACCGCGGAGGACGATCTCGCCCTCCTGGCACCGGCCCTGGCAAAGGTGACGATGCAGGACTGTCTCGCCGCCCTGCGGGAAACCTGGAGTCCACGCCATCGGCTCGTGATGGTGAGCGGGAATGCGAAGATCGAGGCCGGAGCCGCCGCCGTGGCCGCTGCCGCGCGCGCCGGTACGCCAGAAGCGACCATTGCCTCGGCCTACGAAAAGTCCCGCGCCGTGGCCGTGACTGCCCCCGCCGCGATCGAGGACTTGAAGTGGGCCTACACGGATTTCGGCGCCCCGGGCCGGGTGGAGAAAAAGGAGCACGTCGCGGATCTGGATGTGCACCTCATCACCTTCGCCAACGGCGTCCGCCTGAATCTCAAGCGGACGGATTTCGAGGCGAACCGCATCCGGATCAATGTCCGCGTGGGCAATGGCCAGTTGGTCGAGCCGCGCGACAAGCCGGGCCTCACCTTCTACACCGGCCAGACCTACACCGAGGGCGGACTCGGCCGGCACAGCGCCGATGACCTGCGACGCATCCTCGCCGGCAAGACGGTCGGCGCGGGCTTCAGCGTGGGTGGCGACGCGTTCACCACGGGCGGCACGACCAACCGCACCGATCTGTTGCTCCAACTGCAGCTCATGACCGCGCGGGTGACCGATCCCGGTTTCCGTCCCGAGGCCGGCCGGCAGGCCGCCAAGGGCATCGAGCAGATGTATCGGAGCTTCGAGCACACCGCCGGCGGTCCGTTCTCGCTCGAGGTTCAGCGGCTGCTCGCCAGCGGCGATTCGCGGTTCGGCCTGCCCCCGCAGACCGAGATGGACCGCCGAAATCTCGATGAAGTGAAGGCCTGGGTCGCGCCCGAGCTGGCCCGCGGTGCGATCGAAATCGCCATGGTCGGTGATCTCGACATCGACGCCACCATCGACGCGGTCGGTCGGACGTTCGGCGCCCTGCCCGCCCGGTCGCCCCGGCCGGCGCTCGACGATTTGCGCCAGGTCAAATTCCCCGCGGAGCCGTTCGCACGATCCTTCACCATCGCAACCGACATTCCGAAGGGCACCGTCGCCATCTACTGGCCGACGACCGACGGCCGCGAAGTGCGCCGCACCCGCCGGCTGTCGATGCTCGGCGAAGTCTTCACGGATCGCCTCCGGATCAAGGTCCGCGAGGAACTCGGCGACGCCTACAGCCCCGGCGCCGGCAGCGCCGCGAGCGACCTCTACCCAGGCTATGGCTACATGAACGCCAGCGTGACGGTGGATCCCCCCCGCGCGCAGCAGGTGGCGGACATCATTGTGCAGATCGCCGACGACCTCGCCACCAAGGGCGTCACCGAGGACGAACTCGAGCGAGCCAAGAAGCCGGTGCTCACGGGCCTGCGCGAGAGTGCGCGGACCAACGGATACTGGCTCGGCAACGTGCTGGCGCGCGCGCAGGAGCGACCGGAGATGCTCGACTGGTCGCGCTCCCGCTACACGGACATGGAGTCGATCACCAAGGCCGACCTCGACGCGCTGGCGAAGGCCTACCTGAGTGCGGCGCGCGCCAGCCGAGTGGTCATCATACCACAGGCGTCAGGCCCGGCGCCGGCCGCCGCCGCGACGGCAAAGTAACGCCCCCCTTTCAAGCCCGTGGCTGCGAGCGTAAGCGAGTGGCACCCGTCGGCAAACTTCCGGCGGGACGTGTAACGTAATACGTTACACGTGGGCTTTCGCCGCCCGGCGTAGCCCTGCCCGTGAGGGCAGGAACCTTCCGAACGATCGAGACTGGGCCGCAGTTGCTATCGCAGCTCTTGAGGATGCAGGGCTTAGTGGCTGCGAGCGTGAGCGAGTGGCACGCGACCTCGAACATCGGCGGAACACGTAACGTAATACGTTACACGTGAGTTTTGGCGGTAGCCCGCTGCGTGAGCAGCGGGACGATTTTAGACGTAGCAATGAACAAGTCCCTGCCCTCACGGACAGGGCTACGTCGAACCGATTAACTTCGAAATCCAAGTATTACGTTACACGGGGTGTTTTGCGGCCTGCGGTGTGGGACACGGGTTTCAGGACACTCCGCTTTCCACTCGCTCACGCTCGCGGCCACGCCAACGCGGACCGCGTCATTCCTGCACTGCTGTATTCTCGAATCGCTCATTTCCGAGAGGATTCCAGGGGGGGGCCGAGCTCCGTCGAGGCCGAATCATTGAACGATTCAAGAGCGTCC
>CAINHV010000450.1 GCA_903848965.1 uncultured Opitutia bacterium
ATGGCACCGGGATGGACGCCGAAACCCAGCAGCACCTATTCGAGCCGTTCTTCACGACCAAGCCTGCCGGCAAGGGCACCGGCCTCGGCCTCGCGCTCGTCTACGGCGTGGTCCAGCAAAGCGGCGGTTATGTCACCGTGAAGAGCGCGGTGCTCGTGGGGTCCACCTTCGAGGTCCTGCTGCCCGCAACCGACCAGCCGGTCGATGTCCCGGTGGCCACCATCGTCCCGCTCCCGTCGGTGCGCGGCAGCGAGGCCGTCCTGCTAATCGAGGAGGATGATCTGGTCCGGAAGATGGTCGCGGGAATTCTCACCGCCGACGGCTACCACGTCACCGCCGTCGGCGACTTCGCGCAGGCGCGCCGCGTGACCGCGGCCCACGAACCCGTGCAGCTCCTGATCAGCAGCCTCGCCGGGGACGGCGAGAAGTTTGCCCGGCGACTGCACACCGCTCAGCCGGACCTGCGGATCCTCGGCACCTGCAATTCCGATTTCGAGATGCCAATGGCGTGGCTGCCGCCGGAGCACCAGGCGTGCCTGAACAAGCCGTACGCGTTGAACGAGCTCCTCCGGGCCACGCGGGCGCTGCTCGACGCGCGAGGGGGCGTCTAAAAAACGACTTCCCTCACCGCGGTGCGGCTGTAGCCACGAGCGCCTTCGCGTGAGCCCTGAAGCGGCCGATCTTCGGAAACAGAAAACTCGGCAACGAACCCGGCCTCGACGGAGCCCGGCCCTCCAGGTTTTGGAGATCCAATTTGTGGCTCGGCGCGACGGCGACAGCGCATCAATCTGGCGGTCCCATGGAGCTCTACCTAGTCCGCCACGCCCACGCGGTTGATGAAGAGGAGAATCCCCGGCGGCCCCTCAGCGACCGCGGACGGCTGCAGGTGCGTGCCCTGGCAAAGTTCCTGGCCTCGAGCGGCGCCTTTCATCCGGCCGAATGCTGGCACAGTTCCCTGGTTCGCTCCCGGGAAACGGCGATGCTGCTGACCAAGGCCCTCGAGCTGCCGGCGAAGCTGGTCGAGGTTGACGGACTTGAACCCTGCGATGAGCCGATGCTGATCGCCCGCCAGCTGAAAGGCCTGACCGAACCCCTGGCGATCGTCGGGCACGAACCGCACTTGAGCGCCCTGGCCAGCCTGCTCGTGGGCGGAAAGCCCGAGGCGCCGATCTTCCTGTTGAGGAAATCCGCCGTAATCGCGCTCGAGGGCTCGGGCCATCGCTGGCAGGCGCGATGGCAGCTCTCGCCGGAGTTGCTGGCTTGAACCTCGCGGGGCGGCGATCCCGGGGCGGCGACCCGGAAATCGAGGCCACAATTCAATCGATTCGCGCGCGTTCGCCCGCTTGACCTAGCCCATGAGTCTTCACGTCCTCCCGACGCGGATCGCCGGCGCGGCCGAGAACATGGCGGTCGATTTTCTCCTCCTGCCACGCTACCCGGAGAAAGCGGCCCCGCGGTTCCGGCATTATGGCTGGCGCACGCCGGCGGTGACGTTCGGTTACTCGCAGAAGATCGGGTTCGTCCGCCAACAGCTTCGACTCGGCGAAGGCGAGCGGCTCGAGGTTTGTCGCCGGCCGACGGGCGGCGGCGTGGTCGATCACCGCCAGGATTGGACGTATGCGCTCATCCTTCCCCGCGGTCATCCGCTCGAGGAGCTGCGGGCCTGCGAGAGTTACCGCCTCGTCCACGAAACCCTCGCGGCCACGTTGCGCGCGATGGCCGTGCCGTGTCGGACGAAACCGGCGGCCGATTCCACGCCGGCCGAGGCGACACCAGAAAAGGCCCCGTCGACGCCCGCCAGCGTCTGCTTCGAACGCGCCGAGGTTCACGATGTCGTGCACGACGCCACCGGCGCGAAGATCGCCGGTGCCGCGCAAAAGCGGAACAAGCACGGCCTGCTCTTCCAGGGCTCGATCTGGAAGCCGGCGATCGGACCCGCCGGGATCGATTGGGAACATTGGGCCGAAATCTTTCCCGCGGCCCTGGCCGTGGCGCTGGGCACAGACGCGGAACCAGTGCCCTGGCCCGAGCTGAACGAGGAGGAAGTCAGCGCGTTGACAGAGCAGTATTCGTCGCCGGAGTGGAATGAGTTTCGGTGAGGATCGGGCGCGCGGCCAGGCCCAAGCCGGAGACAGGATGGACCGGACCAAGCGCAGGATTCACCGGCGCCGGAGCTGAGGAGTTTCCGTCGCAGCCGGCCTGCGTGCCTTGGTCGAGTGGCATGGGTCTCCCGACCCATGAAGTCGGATCGGACCGGGTTTCACGGGTCGGGAGACCCGTGCCACGTTGAGGCAGACAGGAAATCGTCGAAGGGGCGCAGTCTTGCCCGTTCGACTAGCTCAGGGTCCCGGGCCAGTCGAGGGACTGCGCCCCTGCCCAAACCCAACAAACCCCCAATCCCTTGGGCTACCCTTGCGCCGGCGCAACCGCCGCGGGGGCCGGGGCCGGCTGCCAGAAGTAGTGGCCGCGGCGGCCGTGGTCCCAGCGGATGAGCACCGCGGTGGCCACGAGCAGGAGCAGGAAAAACAGAAGTCCCGCCTGACGCTGCTGCCGGGCCGCCTCCTTGTCCTCATAGGGATCTTCCAGCGAGCGCTGGGCCCCGGGCGGAAGATGGGCGAGCTCCGTGAGCATCGCGCCAAAGGGAATGTTTAGTCGCACGCGGCCGTTCACCGCCCAGCCGCTGCTTTCCAGAATGGGGCCCAGGGTGCGCTGGCGGAGCTTGAGGGCGGCGATGAGCATCGAGGGCAGCGAGATCACGAGCATCAGGCCGACGAGGATCAACGGAATCTGCCAGCCGGGCACGTCGACGAACTTGGCGAAGACCGTCGCCAGGAAGGTGCCGATCGACCCGATGGCCACGCCAATTCCGGTGATGAGCGCGAGGTCGAGCTTCTTGGGCTCGGGCTTCGCCTTGTCGGCGTTCGCGGCCTTCTCCGCGGCCGACGCGAGCTGCCCGCTGGCGGCGGCATCGGCGGCGGCCGCCCGTTTCGCGATCTGTTCCTCGATCATCCGAAGGAATTTCTTGTACGGCGACCAGAACGCCTGGCGGATGCTGATCGGCTGATCGACAATGCTCGTGATCACGGCGTCCCAATCGCGTCCCTGCCGGTCGTAAAACACGCCGCGCCGGCCGACAAAAAGGTAGTCGCTGTCGCCCTGCGTGATGCAGGCCGCAATGTTCATCGTCGGCGCCCCGGCGCGCGTGCAGGCGCAGTAGGCAATGTAGGTCTTGCTCATCGCCGCGAGCGGATTGGGGCCTTCGACGCGCAGGCAAAGTTCCGTCGATCGACTGTCGAGGAACAGCGTGCCGGCCTGAAAGACCGCATCCCGGTTGGGCGAGTAGAAATCGGTGAAGTTGACGAAATTGTGCAGGAGGGTGCGCAGATCGCGGTGATACCGGGCCAGCCGCTCGACATCGCTGATCGCCTTGAACTCCGGTTCCAGCGCCTTGTCCTGCGCCACCAGCTCCGCCAGCGCGGCCCGGCCGGATCCCGCGAGAATCTCCTTCACGCGGGGCAGCCCCAGTTTCTCCACCGTGCTGCCGGCCTTGCCGTCGAGCCACGTCTCATAAGCGGCAAAGGTGACGTTCAAGACCTGCCATTCGTCGGCGGTCAGCGTCGTGCGATCGGCGCCGAGCACGGGCGCGACCGCCTTCGCGCGCAGCGTCGCGAGCGCGCCGGCCCAGGCGGGATTAACCCCTTCGAACAACGGCAGCGGCCGGGCCGCTTCGATCCGCGCCAGGGGAAAGCCCGCGATTTCCTTGGCCGAGATGCTCATGTCCGTCGCCGCCAACGCGAGGTACTCGGTCTCGCTGCGATTTAACGCGGCCAGCGCCCGACCGTCGAAGGAGGCGAGCCGGGTGCGGGCAAAATAGTCCTCCACCTTGACGCGAACGGCCTTGAGCGCGGCGCAGGCGGCATCGGTCTGGTCGCCCAGAACCGCGATCTCCTTCCGGCTGCTCTTTTCCACCCAGGCCGCGTAGGCGGCGAGCTCGACAAAGAACGCGGCGATCTTCTCCGCCGTGACCCCCACCGCGCCGGTCCGGTCCACGGTACCGCCCACACAGGCAACGATGTCCTTGATCAACGCCTGGACCGCGGGCTCTTCCGTGGCCTCGGCCGGGATTACGCCGTCTCCATTAAGCGGATTCGCTCCGAAGATCTTGGCGGTGTCCGCCGCCCCGGCCACGGAGATGGCGGTGGCGTCCCGGCGACCCAAGTTTGTGAGAATCTGGCGCGCGGAGGAATGCAGGACTTTCCCATCCGGAGCCGAGGTATCGATCGCAGCCAGGGGCAGATCGTCGTCACCTCGCAGGAGAACCCCGGGATCGACCAGCCGCGCGGCGGCCCACTTCACCGCCGCGAGCAACTCGGGCACGCGGATCCGGCCGTCATCGTCAGTATCGATCAGCGCGAGCGTCTTCTCATCCAGCTCCAGGCCCTTGACCGGGCAGCTCAGCGCGACCCACAGCTTCTGATCGAGTTGATCGAGCGCGAGCAGATCGGCAGCAGTCGTAAGGGCCACTTGATCGAGACCACCAATGCGGACGAACTTCCATCGATGAGCGGGAGCAGACGTGGACATGACTCCTGATTGATGATCAGGCCGGCTACTGGCAACTCCCGGTCCCTTCGCGATCCTACGTATGGCAACTGACCTCTCCGCCATGGAATTAACCCTCGGGATACCGAGGTCCGGGCACCCTCAGCCCCCCGGTGCCTCGGTGGTTAAAGTGCTTGGATCGGAGGACTGAACACTGGCTCGCAAGGCGGCCCGGCATGAAGCGGCGGAGTTTGGACAGGATGGCAGGATGGCAGGTTTCCGCGGGGAGCCCGAGCTCTGCGAGCTTCGGGTCTTCGTGGTTAACCCGGTTTGGATTCAAAGGCCCGGAATCCTGTCGCGGTTTCGTCCGAACCCATCCGAGTCACTCAGCGCCCTCCCTCAACCTCTGCGCCCTCTGCGTTCCCAATCCGGCCGCCGCCCACTCAAGCTGCCACTCCGCGACGCAAGGTGAGCACACATTCCAAGTGCCGCGTTTGCGGAAAGAGATCGAAGGGCTGCGCCGCGGTCAGATCGTAGCCGGCGGCGAGGAACAGTTTCAGATCCCGCATCTGCGTGGCGGGATCGCACGACACATAGACCACGGCACGGGGACCAAAGGCGAAGAGCTGGTGGAGAAAGGCCTCATCGCAACCCTTGCGGGGCGGATCGATCACGACCGCCGTGTCCGCGGCGGGAAAAGTCAGGCCGGCAAAGATCGCCGCCGCGTCGCCGGCCTGGAAAGTGGCGTTTGTGATCCCGTTCGCCCCGGCATTCTCCCGGGCAAACCGGATGCTGCTTTCGCTGATCTCGATCCCCGCCACCTGCTCGAACGCAGACGCGGCGCTAAGCGCGAAGAGCCCGCTGCCGCAATAAGCGTCGACCAGGAAGCGCGCGCCGCTGGCCGCCGCCTGTTCCCGGACGTACCCGGTGAACGCCGGCAGGATGAACGGGTTGTTCTGAAAAAAATCGCGCGCGAGGAAATGAAGTCGCAGCGAGGCTGGGGGGTTGAGTTGAGAGCTGGGAGTTGGGAGCTGAGAGTTGGGCGTTAAAAATTGAGCGTTGAGCGTTGGGCGTGGAGGGCGGGATCCGATATCGATCGTCTCCGTGATCACCGCCTCGTAGTCCGTTGTCACCTCGCCGCTCGCCTCGCGGAGGAGCAGCGTGGCGCCGCGGGTATAGTCGGCGGCGCGGGCCCGCGCCGCCTGCCGCACCGCGGGGAGCCGGCGATTGATGCCGTCCGTGGCGATCGGGCAATGCGGCACATCCAGGATATCGAACCG
>CAINHV010000451.1 GCA_903848965.1 uncultured Opitutia bacterium
CGTGCCGCTGTAGCCCTTCTTCACCGCCGGATTCCAGAAGACTTCATAGCCATGCGGCCACGCGATGTGCTGGGCGTCGCCGGGATGCGCCTTGGCTTCCTGCAGGCAGATCACGTCGGCCTTCGCCTGCTCCATGAAGTCGAGCAAACCCTTCTTGTGCGCCGCCCGCACGCCGTTGACGTTCCACGACACGAGTTTCATTCCCGGGTCATGTTCCGCCTCCGGCGGAAAATGACTAGGCTTTTACGTGGCAAAAGCGCCGGGCGCGGAACTTGGGAGGACCTATCCCAGTTGCCTGGGCGAAGGTCACCCGGTCAAACCTTCCCCAAACGCTGACCCGGGAGGACGTGTCCTCCGTAGCCTTGGCGAAGGAGGACACACCTTCCGGTTGCCAAGCCCGGGCAACTCCCAAATCTCAACCGGAAGCGCCCGTCGCTTTAGGTCATGCCTGTCTTTCTACCGCTTCCTCTCGGCCAACGTATTCCAGCGAGCCCGCACGCTGTCTCCTGCAGCCTGCCCACGATGCGCGATGTCCGCGGCTATGAGGAAAAAGATCCGGAAACCATCCGGCACCTCACCTCCGGCTATCCGCGGTTCGTGGTCCACCCGTTCGCGCGGCAACTCGGCGCCCACTTGACGCGGACCTTGCCCGGACTCGCCGGGCGCACGCTCTGGCTCACGTCGTCCCAGCGGATGGCCGCCGCGCTGCTCTCCCAACTCGGTCCTGGTTCAGGCGCGACCGCCATGGCACACGGCGGCATGCAGGGCGTCTCGCACCCGGAGTCCAGCGGCACCTTCGCCCGCGCCAAAACCTACCTGCAGAATATCGGCGGCTTTCTGTCGTCTCGCGCGGCGGAGGATGAGTTGGTCCGGCTGGGGCAGATTCCCGCGGCGGAAACCGAGAGCGCCTTCGCCGGCGATGCCACGGCCGAGATCAAGCGTGTCCTGCGCCAGGTCGTCCCCACCGCGGGCGATGATGATGTGCTGCTCGCGAGTTCGGGGATGAACGCGATCTACGCCACCTTTCGCGCCTCCGCCGATCTCCAGGCGAGCCGCGGGCGCACGGTGTGGCTGCAGCTCGGCTGGCTCTACCTCGACACCATTGCGATTCTGCGGAAATTCACGGCCGCGCCCGCCGACTATGTGTATGTCCGCGATCCGAATGACCGCGAGGCGATCGAGCGGATCTTCGCCCGGCATGGCGCCTCGATCGCGGGCGTCATCGCCGAGCTTCCCACCAACCCGCTCATCCAGACGCCGGACGTGGCGGCGATCGCGGCGCTCTGCCGGAAGCATGGCGCGCATCTCATCCTCGATCCCTCGGTCGCCTCGATCTTCAACCTCAACGTCCTCCCGCTCGCGGACGCGGTGGTGTGCAGCCTGACGAAGTACACCGCCAGCGAGGGCGATGTGATCGCCGGCGTCAGTGTAATCAACCCCGCCGGCCCCGATGCCGCTGAACTCCGCCGCCGCACCGCCGTGGCGCTCGAGCCGGTGTACCCGCGCGATCTCGGCCGGCTCGCCGCGGAAATCGGAAACACCGACCGCGTCCTGGCGCAGATCCATGCGAACACCCCGCGCGTCGCGGCCTTTCTCCAGCAGCATCCCAAGGTCCGCCAGGTCTATTGGGCGCTGCAGCCGGATTCGCGGGCCAACTACGTCTCGATTGCCCGCCACCCCGACGCGACGGGCGGCATGATCTCGTTCACCCTGCGGACACCCATGGAGCCATTTTATAACCGGCTGCGGCTGCCGAAGGGCCCGAGCTTCGGGATGAAGACGACGCTGATCTGTCCCTTCATGTACCTCGCGCACTACGATCTTGTCACGACGCCCGCGGGGGTTGCCGAGCTCGCCGCGAGCCGGATTGATCCCGATCTCCTGCGCCTCTGCTGCGGTATCGAGCCCGCCGAGGAAATCATCGGGGCGCTGGCGGAGGCGCTGGGGTGAGAAGCTAGGCATCGGAATTTACCACAAACGCACAGGGGTCCGGAGAATTTCCCGGTGCTCTCGGTGGCTCGGTGGTTGACCGGCTTGGGCCATGGCGCCGGTCTCCGACCGGCGAAATTCGTTCCGCAGTGGCCGGGCGTGGACTTGTGCACGCCCTCGGAGCCACTCGCTCGCGCTCGCAGCCATGGGGATCCGGCTTCTATGGAGGGCCGAGCTCCGTCGAGGCCGGTTCATCGAACGATCCAAAAGCGGCCTCGGCGGAGCTCGGCCCTCCA
>CAINHV010000452.1 GCA_903848965.1 uncultured Opitutia bacterium
CATCGTTTCCCCTCACTGGGCGGTCTCCTGATCGCTTTTAGCCTTGGAACGACACTGTCGCTCAACGGCGCGGCGGTCCTGGTGGAGAACGAAATGCTCGCATTTACCGATTGGTATTGCTCGAGCTGCCACAACGATGTGGACAAGGAAGGCGGGCTGGATTTGACGGCCCTGAAGTATGCGCCGGACGATCCGGCGAACTTCCTAACCTGGGTCAAGGTGCACGATCGGGTCCGGGACGGTGAAATGCCTCCGAAGGAAAAGAAGCGCCCCGCGGCTACCGATGTCGGCGCCTTCGTGAAGGTGCTGAATGCATCGCTAACGACATTCGATCGCGCGCTGGTGGCCGGAGAGGGCCGCGCCCCGCGGCGCCGGCTCAACCGCACCGAATACGAGAATGCGGTGCGCGACCTGTTTCAGGCGCCATGGCTCGATGTGAGGACGAAGCTGCCGGAAGACGGCGAGAGCGCGCGTTTCAACAAGTCCAGCCAGGCGCTCAGCGTTTCGTTCGTGCACATGAAGCAATACATGTTCGCGGCCGAAAGCGCGATCAGCGCGCTCATGGGCGTCGAGTACGTCCGTCCGCCGACTACGACGAAGCGTTATTATGCGCGGGATATTCCGGGCATGACCAATTTCGGGCCCAACAACGCCCGGAGCAAATTTCCGGTCCTGGGGCATGAACCCCAGCCCGAGATCCTGCGCGGTCAGGGCCCGAAAACGGTGGGCGAAAGCGACCCCGTGACCCGCGAACTCGAGGCCGTGGGCTGGACCGCCAGTGATTATGAAGCCTTCCCAACGGACTGGCGCAGTTTCCGTGCGCCGGTGACGGGAAGATACCGCGTCCGCTTCAGCGGTTTCACGGTGTGGGTGGGCGGAGGCGGAAAGCCGCGGGGCAATGCGCCCGAACCAGCCCCTGCCGCCACGGCGACGCCGGATGCCAAAGGCGCGGTCCCGGCCGCCCCGCGACGGCCGAACGAACCGCGATGGTATAACCCGGATTACGAGAAGATATTCCCAGGCCGCCGCGACGAGCCGATCCATGTGTATGCCCGCGGCTCGGCCGGGAAGCTATTGGGAAACTTCGACCTTACGCCTGAGCCCGCCGTGCACGAGCTCGACTCCGTCTGGCTGACGACGGGGCAAATTCTGGTCACGGACTCGGTGCGGTTCTTCCGCACTCGGCCGGTTCCGCGCAACGGCTGGACAAACGCCTTGGTGCAGCGGGATGGTACGCCCGGGGTGGCCTTTCGCTGGATCGAAGTCGATGGTCCGCTCTACGACGAATCGTCTCGCGCGGGCTATCGGCTGCTCTTTGGCGACCGGCCGATGAAAAAAGCCGGGAAGAATGAACCCGGCGTCGCCATCGAAGTGGCCAACCCCGACACCAGCGCACGCTATGCCGCCCGCGGGATGGGGCAGACGATGCGGATCTCCGTGGAGGTCGAGTCGGCCAATCCGGCGGAAGACAGCGAGCGCCTGCTGCGCGACTTTCTCCCGCGGGCGTTTCGACGGCCGGTGGCGGAGAACGAGGTCCAACGCTATCTCTCCCTGTTTCAAGAGAGCATGAAGACCGGGCTTGGTTTTGCCGGCGCGATGCGGGGGATTTACACCGCGATCCTGGCCTCGCCAGACTTTGTCTTTGTCGACGAGCCCAAAGGCCGGCTCGATGATTATGCGCTGGCCACGCGACTCGCGCTCTTCCTCTGGAATTCGACGCCCGACGAGACCCTGCGCCAACTGGCGGCCCGGGGCGAGTTGAGCCGGCCCAATGTGCTGCGCGCCGAAACCGAGCGAATGCTCTCCGATCCGAAAGCCACCCGGCTGACCAACGCGTTTCTCGATTACTGGCTCGATTTGCGGAAGGTCAACGACACGACGCCGTCCGAGTCGCTCTACAACGACTACTATCTCGACGATGCTTTGGTGGAGGCGGCGGTCGATGAGACGCGCCTATATTTTGCCGACCTGCTCCAGCGTGACCGCCCCGCGCGGGAGGTGGTCGAGTCGGATTACACCTTCTTGAACGAGCGTCTGGCGGAGCACTACGGCATTTCTGGTATCAGCGGCGTGGCCATGCGGCCGGTCGCGCTTCCGGTGGGCAGTCCGCGGGGCGGCCTGATGACCCAGGCGAGCGTGCTCAAGGTCACCGCCAATGGGACCACCACTTCGCCGGTGATCCGTGGCGCGTGGATGTTCGAACGAATTCTCGGCCGCCAGATTCCGCCGCCGCCCGCGGCCGTCCCGGCGGTGGAGCCCGACATCCGTGGCGCGGTCACGATTCGCCAGCAGCTTGAGAAGCACCGGGCGGATGAGAGTTGCGCCGTCTGTCATCGGAAAATCGATCCAGCCGGGTTTGCGCTCGAAAATTTCGATATCATGGGCGCCTGGCGCGATCGCTATCGCAGCGAAGCCGGCTTGGGACTGCCCGAGACGTTCACCCGTTTCGGCAAGAACGGCGCGCCGCAGATTTACCGCCTCGCGCTGCCGGTGGACGCCAGCGGCCAGCTGCCAGACGGCCAACCCTTCCATGACGTCGGAGAACTCAAGACTTTGCTGTTAAAGGACGAAGCCCAAATCGCACGCAATCTCACCCGGCAACTACTGACTTATGCCACCGGCGTACCTGAACGATTCAGCGATCGCGTGGTCATCGAGCAAATTCTGGGACGCGCGAAAGCCAGGCAGTACGGTGTGCGCTCCTTGGTCCACGAGTTGATCCACAGTGATCTGTTTCTGAATAAATAGTATTGGCCATCCGTGGAATCGTCGAAGCATTGCACCGTGAAGCAGTGAAGTCCGGCCCCACTGTTTAACCTTCGGCACCTTTCACCCCTTTTCCGCCGCCCGAACCTCGCCCCACCATGCATAAAAAGCCTCTCGCGACTGCCCCTTTTATTTGCACCCGTGCGCCGATGTCGCGCCGCCATTTCCTGCGTGGCACCGGCGTGGCGCTGGCCCTCCCGTTCCTCGACACGATGCGGCCGGTGTTTGCCGCCGCGCCGGCGAGCGACTCACCCCTCGCTCGAAATGCCCGGCCGCGCCGGTTCTTCGCCATCTGCAATAATCTGGGGGTCTTGCCGCCCGCCTTTTTTCCGACCGGCAGCGGGCGCGACTACGTGGCGTCTCCCTACCTCGAGCTGCTGCAGGAGCACCGCAACGATTTCACCGCCTTCAGCGGCGTTTCGTTTGCTGGAGTCGATAGCGGACATCCGGGGGACATCTGTTTTCTGACGGCCGCACCGCACCCGAGTTCCTCCGCGTTCCGGAACACGATTTCCCTGGACCAGTTCATTGCCGACCGCATCGGAGTGCTCACGCGCTTTCCCTCGATCACCCTCGCGGTCAACACCCGCAGCCGCAGTCTCTCCTATTCCTCGACGGGTGTGGCCGTCCCGCCAGAGGACAAGGCGGCGGAGATTTTCAAGCAGCTCTTCGTGCAGGGCGATCCCAGCGAGGTGGAAGCTCAAGTCCGACAGCTCCAGCTGGGGCGCAGCATTCTCGACACCATCGGCGAGCGCACGAAGGAGGTCCAGCGGCAGGCGAGCGCCTCCGATCGGAATCGGCTCGATGAATATTTCACGAGTGTGCGTGATCTCGAGAGCCGGCTGCATGCCTCCCAAGGCTGGGAAAGAAAACCGAAGCCGGTGGTGCAGGCGAAGGAGCCGGTCGATCCGGCCAACCCGGCGCAGTACATGGAAAAGGTGGCCGTCATGTACGACCTGGCCCGGCTCGCCTTTCAGTCCGATTCCACCCGCAACATCACCCTCATGCTCGATAGCGTGTCCACGCCCACGCTGGAGGGGGTGCCCGACATCAACATCACCGATGGTTATCACAACCTCTCGCACCACGGCAAATCACCCGACAAGCTGAGTCAGTTGCGCGCGATCGATATGATGCACATGAAGCTGCTCGCGAAACTTTTCGGCGACTTCAAGACCGTGAAGGAAGAGGACGAATCGCTGCTCGATCGCTCCATGATCCTTTACGGCTCAAACATGGGCGACGCCAACGCGCATGTGAACACGAACATGCCAGTCCTCTTCGCCGGCGGTGGGTTCAGGCACGGCCAGCATCTCGCCTTCGACACTCTTCCGGAACGCAACTATCCTCTGGCCAACCTGATGGTTTCGATCCTGCATCGCCTGGGCATAGACGAGGAAAAGTTCGCCTCGTCGACCGGCACGATGCGTGGTTTGGAACTGACCTGAGATTGAACAACTAGGAAACGAATTCAAAAAGCTCCCATGAAAAGACGTGATTTCCTCGCACTAGCGGTCGTCGGCGCTGCCGGCGTGATGTTGCCAGCCACGGCCGCGTTCTTGCCGGCTGCCGCCCATCCCCGGTTGCTCGACATCCTGCATGATGACGAGGTCGTGAGGGAAATCGGCCGGAGCTATCGCGAGATGGCGACCGGGGAAAATGACGTGCGGGTCCTCACCGAGGCGATTCTCGCCGACCGAAACGGGTCGGCTTCCGCGGCGCTGAGCGCCCGGCTGGACCAGCAGGTGAAGGACGATTTCACCCAGGGCCGGACCGTGAAGGTCAATGGCTGGATCCTCTCGGTGACCGAAGCGCAGCAGTGTGCCTTGTATTCGCTGCAGGCAGTCTGACGTAATTTACCAAATAACTCCTAACACAACCCCATGCACATCGACGCCCGGACGCTGGACAACGGCAGCCTAATCGAAGGCGACCTCTGTATAATTGGAACTGGCGCCGCCGGCCTCAGCATTGCGCTGGAATGGGTCGCGGCGGGACGGAAGGTCATCCTCCTAGAAGCCGGCGGGTTCGACCCGGAGGCGAGAATGCAGGCGCTCTATCGCGGGGCCTCGCTGGATCGGCCCTACTATCCGCTGCAGGCGGCGAGGTTGCACTATTTCGGCGGCACGACCGGCCATTGGGCGGGGTATTGCTCGCCCTTCGATCCGATCGACTTTGTGAAACGCGATTGGGTCCCGCACAGCGGCTGGCCGATCACCCGCGCCGATCTCGATGTCTATTATGCCCGCGCCAACAAGCTTCTCGAGCTGGGGCCTTACGGGATGTACAATCCTTCCAATTGGGAGGGCCTGGATCCCGAGGTGAAAAGACTGCCGCTCGACGGTCAGATCTTCTATCCGAAGATGTGGCAGTTCAGCCCGCCGACCCGGATGGGGACGATGTATCGCGACCAAGTCGTGAAGTCGGACAATGTGCATCTCTACACTTACGCGAAAGTGGTCGAGGTCGTGCCGAACCGGGACCTGAACGCGATCGAGGGGCTGCGGGTGAAGACCATCGACGGCAAGGAGCATCAGGTGCGAGCCCGGCAGTATGTCGTGGCCTGCGGTTCGATCCACAGCGCCCGGCTGCTGCTGGCATCGAACAGTCGCGCGCCCAATGGCGTCGGCAATCAGAACGACAACGTCGGCCGGTTTTTCCAGGAGCATTTCGAGATCATGACGGCGCAGCTGACCTTCGAGAAGCCGCCGGCCGCCAAGATGTACACGATTTCCACGATCGGGGAGATCCGGGCACGGGCGGAAATGGCCTTGTCGGGGGATGTGCAGACGAAGCATCGAATTCTGAATGGCACCGCGTCGTTCCGCCCGGGAGTTATCACGGGCACCGAGCAGAGCCGCTTTGCCACGTTTTCCCCCGATGCAGTCGCCAATGTTGAGGCGAGGAGGAAGGCGGCAAGGGAGAAGGGGAAGGGCGGTGCCGCGGCCCAGGTCGCGCCGGCCGGTCCGTCCCTGTCCTACGTTTCTTCGACCCGCCAGGAGCAAACGCCCAATCCCGAATCCCGCATCGTGCTCGATGCCGAGAAGGATGAGCTGGGCATGCCGCTGGCCAACCTGCGTTGGAAGTTTACCAAACTGGACAAGCGATCGATCCGCGTCTTCTACGAGCTGCTCGGGCAGGAATTGGGGCGCGCTGGCCTCGGCCGCGTCCAGGTGATGGACTGGCTGCTGGACGGCAATGACGAGAGCTGGCCCAGTATTCTTGCGGCGGGCTGGCACCATATGGGCACCCTTCGCATGGCCGAGAATCCGAAGGACGGGGTGGTCGACGCCAACTGCAAGGTCCATGGTCTCTCGAACCTGTATGTCGCCGGCGATCCGGTTTTCTCCACGTCCGGTGCCCCCAATCCGACCCTGACGGTCGTCGCGGTGGCGCTTCGTCTGTCCGATCATTTGAAGAACAAAGTGTTGGTGTGAGCGAGGCGACGCGCCGTGTCTGCCCGGGCAGCACGGCCTCGAGCAAACCGGGAGCGCGACGGTTGAGCTTCATGGCCGCGTTCGCGGCCCTGTTTGCCGCCGGCTGCGGTGGTTCCGAGTCCAAGGTGGTTTCTGCCGTCCCGGCCGTGGCCGCCGGCCCGCTCGGAGATGCCGTCGCTGGCGAAGGCGTTTACCTTCGGATCTGTCTTGGCTGTCACCAGCACACCGGACTCGGCCTCCCCGGGGCGTTTCCTCCGCTCGCTGATTCGCCGATCGTTACCGAAACAGATCCTGGCAAACTCATCCGCATCGTCCTGCACGGGCTGCAGGGTCCCATTGAGGTCCAAGGGATCACCTATATCAGCGTCATGCCGCCACCGGGGGCATCGTTGACCGATCAAGACTTCGCCGATGTGCTCACCTACGTGCGGAGCGCCTGGGGCAACGAGGCCGCCCCCGTCGCAGTCGAAGCCGTCACCGCGATTCGCACCACGGACCCGCGCTCTACGCCCTGGACGTGGGCGGAACTCCAACGGCTATGATGCCGTGACCGTCGCCGCGCGCGGTCTGCTACCGGCGGCGGACGGCAATCGCGCGGGCCGCGGCAATTTCGTGTGACGGCATCCTGGCTTGGAGTTTCTGAAACTCGGCCGGCTGCTGCTCGCGAATGGCGCGGGCGAGGGGATCGTCGCCGGTCGCGCGAGTGAGTGCAGTGATCAGCGAGCCCAGGCCAACCGTATCCTGGCGCGGCATCAACCGATCGCGGCTGGATAGGAGGCCGCGGGCAAACATGGCGGGGAGATGGCCGTCGTTGGCTGCGCGTTCGTAAGCGGCGGCTGCCTTTGCGAGGTCCACCGGCACCCCCATGCCGTATTCGTAGCACAGTCCCAGCCCGTGAATGCCGGTGAGTTCACCGCGCTGGGCGAGCTCGGAAAACAGTTCGAATACCTTCGCCGGTCGGGCGGGCACGCCGAGCCCGCGGGCGTAGAAGTCGGCCAGGCGATAGCCGGCGTCCAAGTTGCCGAGTTGATACTGGGCTTCGAGAATCGCCCGTGCTTCCGGGTAGTTCCCGGCGCGGATCGCCGCGTCGGCGTCGGCGAAGCCGAACTGGGCGATCTGGCCGTTCTCCAGCCGACAAAATGCCGCCAGGTAATCGCCCGCGTATTCCTTGCGCCAGTAGTGTCCCGTCTGGCGATAGGTGGCGAGGTCCGTCAGCGTGAACCGGTAGCGTCGCATCCGCACCACGCCGGGCGGGCGATCGGAGAACGGATCGCCGGCAAACCGGTTCATGACCTCGGGATTGCGGAGCAGGAGCTTCACGGCCGTCGCCGGGATCACCGAGATCTTGGCCTCCTTGCCACTGGCAAAGAAAACCGTGTTTTCGAAGCGGGGAAACCAAGGCGCCGTAAAGGAGGGCGCGCGATCGACTCCCTGCGCGAGGTGCCGATAGCGATACGTGCGCCACGTGCGGCCGTGGTCATTGGAGCCTTCGAACTCCACCATGAAGTGCGTCGGGTGAAGATTAGTATAGAGATAGTACCCATTGGCACTGCGGAGCGACGCGACGGCTTGGATCGGAGCCGTGATGGCGGACGGGAACGCCGTCTCCGGCACCCCGCAGATCTGCACGAAATAATAGAGCGTGACGGAAAAGTGCAGGCTGAGCGCGGCTCGCGTTCCATACCGCCACAGCCAGCCATCGGGCAGGAGTACCTCCGGCCGCGGGACGGACGCGAGTGCCCGGCCGACGCCGCGACACCTGAGCTTGCTCGCGGCGGCGGCCAACATCGTGTCGTCGAGCAACAGGAGGCCGAAGGCCAGAGCTGCGACGTTGAGCCAGCCGAAGTTGTTGGTGAGGAGGATGCCGACCTGAAACGTGGTCCACATCAGGAACGCCCACCCTCGGCCGCGCCGGCCACCCAACGCCGCCAGCAGGGGAGCGACGATTTCCGCGGCGAAGGTCACGGCGATTTCGAGGACGTGGTAGGCGTGCGGCATCTGGTGCGCCCAGTAGCCCAGGACG
>CAINHV010000453.1 GCA_903848965.1 uncultured Opitutia bacterium
CAACGTCCTTCGGATCTGGACTCTTGAAGCAGGGGCGTGGCTCGTCCACGCCCGGCCATTTCTTATTCCGCTCTCGCCGCTACCGCCGCCGCTACCGCCGCCGCTACCGCCGCCGCTACCGCTACCGCCGCCGCCTTCGTGTCGCGTTCGCCGAAGCATTCGGGCGAACCGCGCTCGAGATCGCGGCAGACCTGCGGCCGGCGATCATAGACCGTGCAGAAGAAATCCGGGCCGGCCGGGCCGTTCCGAATCTCGAGCGCCGCACAGTGTCCCTCGCTCATCCGGAGATACGCCCGGTGTCCGATGAATTGCGCCAGCCCCGGGGCGTCGTCGCCCAGGCGGGTCCAATCCTCACCGGTCACGCGGACATACGTCGGCGAATTTGAGAAACAGCAGACGCCGCAGTGACGGCAATCGGCGGGCGGGTTCACGGGGCGGGGTGCGCGGGAATCTGCAGCTTGCCGGGCCCGGCGCAACGGTTTCCACTGCCGGGCATGGAAGCTTTTGCGCGAGCCCGCGAACTCATTGATGCCGCCCACTCCGGCGATCCCGTCCGGACGTCGGATGGCCGGCCGGCGGAGTTAGTCTACGCGGACCGCGTCGAGGCCTGGGTCAGCCAGCTGGTACCTGAGACGACGGCGCTGCTTCGGCTGGCCGCCCGCAGCCAGCATCTCGAACGCTGGTCGGTGCCGCGCTCGAGCTTTCCACTCGATAAACCCGGGTATCACGCCTGGCGCCGGTCGCTCTATGTGAAACAGGCCGAGCGCGCCCGCGCGTTACTCCTCGAGGCCGGGGTGCCCGCGGCCGACGCGGCCGAAGTCGCCACGTGGGTTTCGAAGACGGGGCTGAAAACGAATTCCGGCACGCAGGCGCTGGAGGATGCAGCCTGCCTCGTGTTTCTCGAGAACGAGATTCACGCCTTCGCCGCGCAACACGCCGACTACCCGCGGGAGAAGTTCATCGATATCCTCCGCAAGACCTGGCGGAAGATGAGTCTCGCCGCCCAGCAGGCCGCTCTCGCCCTCGAGCTCCCGCCCGCCATCGCCGCCCTCGTGCGCGACGCGGTGACGCCGGCCTGAGTCGGGGTCGGGCGTGGCATGGGTCTCCAGACCCATGAAGAATCGTCACGGTCGCCACTCCGTCCACCACGGGTCGGGAGACCCGTGCCACCCCGGGCGCGCCGCGATCGTATCCGGAATGAAAACCAGCTACTAGCAGGTGCGCGGCGTGCTTCATCCCGCCGGGGGTGCCTCGATTCCGTGTTGCAACGTTCCGGAGCGCGATTCGTCATGCCCCACGCGGCCAAATTGGGCGGCGTTTTTATCCACTGACATGGCCTGCTCCCACGTCCCACCCCAGCCGGATCGGCGCAGCTTCATCGCCAAGGCCGCCTCCATCGTCATCGGTGGGATTGTCGCGGTCGTGCCGGCGCTCGCGGGTTTGCTCGTGTTGTTCGATCCGCTGCGCCGCAAGTCGGAGACCACCGGCGCCGTGTTTGTCGGTTCGCTCAATGCGCTTCCCGAGAACAGCCCGCCCCGGAAGTTCGAGATCGTCGCCACCCGGGTCGATGCGTGGAACCGCACGCCGAATGTGCCCGTCGGCTCCGTTTACCTGCAACGCACCGGACCAAACGAGGTCCGCGCACTGAACACGGTTTGCCCGCATGCCGGCTGCGCGGTGGGTTACCGGGGCGGCCAAGACATTTTTTTCTGTCCCTGCCACAACAGCAGCTTTTCGCGGGACGGAAAGATTCTCGATCCCAAGAGCCCGAGTCCGCGGGCGCTCGATGAATTGCCGGTCGAGATCCGCCATGGCACCGAAATCTGGGTGAAGTTCCGGAACTTCCGCAAGGGCGTGCCCGACAAGATTCCTGTTTGATGAAGGCCTCGCTCGACTGGCTCGACCAACGCACCGGCTACAGGAAGCTGGTCCACGAGACGCTGTTTGAAAACGTGCCCGGTGGGGCCCGGTGGCGCTACGTCTGGGGCAGCACGCTGGTGTTCTGCTTTGCGGTCCAGGTCATCACCGGACTCTTCCTCTGGCTGGCCTACAGCCCAAGTTCCCAGACCGCGTGGGAAAGTGTTTATTTTATCCAGTATCAGATGTGGGGCGGCTGGTTCCTCCGCGGCCTGCACCACTTCACCGCGCAGGCGATGACGGTGCTGCTGGTGCTTCACCTGATGCAGGTGGTCATCGACGGCGCCTACAAGGCCCCGCGTGAGATCAATTTCTGGTCCGGCGTGATCCTGCTGCTCCTGACGCTGGCACTCTCGCTCACGGGTTACCTGCTGCCGTGGGATCAAAAGGGTTACTGGGCCACGGCGGTGGCGACGAACATTGCGGCGATCACCCCGGTTATCGGACCGGCGTTGCAGACGATCGTCGTGGGCTCGGCCGATTACGGGCATCACACGATCACGCGCTTCTTCGCGCTGCACGCCGGCATCATCCCAGGCGGCATCATCGCCTTCATCGTCGCGCACATCTATCTGTTCCGCCGCCACGGCATCACGCCCAAGGAACCGCGCCGCCGGCCGGACGCCGCATTCTGGCCCGACCAAGTACTCCGCGACGCCGTCGCCTGTCTCGCGGTCCTGGTCGTCGTGCTCTTCTTCGTCATCCGGCATCATGGCGCCCCGCTGGATGCGCCGGCCGATCCGTCCGAGCCTTACGATGCCCGGCCCGAGTGGTACTTTCTGTTCCTCTTCCAGTTGTTGAAGTACTTCCCGGGCCGCACCGAGATCATCGGCGCGATCATTGTCCCGACCCTGTTGCTGGGCGTGCTGTTCGCGATGCCCTACGTCGGGCGTTGGAAGCTCGGGCACCGTTTCAACCTCGGCTTTCTCTGGGCCATGATGGGCGGCGTGGCACTCCTGACCTATCTCGCGATGGCGGAGGATGCGAAGAACGCGGATTATCAGGCGGGCGTTCAAACCGCGCAGCGCGACGCGGCTCGCGTTGTCGAGCTGGCCCGCGGCGGCATTCCGATCACTGGCGCCGTGACACTGCTCCGGAACGACCCGCTCACGCAGGGCCCAAAGATTTTCTCCCAAAGCTGTTCCTCGTGCCACCGCTACGACGGCCACGACGGCCTGGGCAGGCAGCCGAAGGACAAGATTGCCGCTTCGGACCTGAAGGGCTTTGGCAGCCGCGAATGGCTCACCGGGTTCTTCGATCCGGCGTTGATCGACACGCCCAAGTATTGGGGTGGCACGCATTTTGTGCCCGACTCGGACATGGTGAAGTTCGTCAAGGACCTCGCCGAATACACGCCCGAGCAGAAGGAAGAGTTGCGCCGGGGGCTGATCGCTTTGTCGGCCGAGGCCAGGCTTCCCGCCCAAGCCGAAGCCGACCGCCGGGACGCGACGCTGATTGCGGAAGGGAAGGCCGCCATGAATGGCACGCTCCTCGCCTGCACCGACTGCCACACCCTCCATGACCAGGGTGCCGCCGAAGGCCCCGACCTGACCGGCTATGGCTCGAGGGAGTGGCTCGTCGCCTTCATTTCCGATCCCTCGCACGAGAGGTTTTACGGCGAGAACAATGATCGCATGCCCTCGTTCGGCCCTGAAAAGAGCCTGACCGAGCACCAGATCGGACTCGTGGCGGATTGGCTCCGCGGCGCGTGGCCCCAGCCGGCCACCCCAGCCGCAGCGGGCTCGAACTGAACCCGGCGTTCCCGAGACTCCTGCGTCCCGTGGCATGGGTCCAGTTGAACCCAGAGGACACCGGGGCACGGAGACAGGCATCGGACCACCGCAGGTCCTTCGATCCGAGCCCCCATGATTTGGGAAGATCGCCCACTGGAATCCTGCACTTCTCACGCTCGAAACGGCCGCGGTGCTCAAGGAGGCGATGGCCCTCTCCACGCGCGCCGGATTCATGCCGGCCGACGGTGGCGTCCACTCCTGCCAGTGCGATCTGGCGATGGAGCTGAATCTGGCTCAGGCTGTGCCATCATGACGACTGTCGCCCGCTGTCTCACCATCGATCAGGCGTTGTTCCTCAAGTCCCTGCTCGAGGGTTGCGGCGTCGCAGCCTTCGTGCCCGACGAACTGACCGCCCAGACCGATCCGGTCATCTTCATGGGGAGCATGAACAGCATCCGGGTCCAGGTGCAGGACGCCGATGCGGAAACCGCGCGAGCGGTGTTGAAGCAAAACGACTTTTCGGCGGCCGAGTAGTCGCGGCTCGCCGCCGGGCACGGCCGTCACTGCGGCTTCGCCAGCGCCGCGATGACGCGCCCGAGAAATTCGTTCAGCGCTTCGTCGTTCTTGATCCAGCGCACGACCACCACGAGGTCGTGCTCCCAGTCGACTTAGACAATGTTGGTGCCGGCGCCGCGAAACGTGACGCTCGAGGCGGGCGTGGCGGGCAGCGGCTTGCGGCCGGTGTTCAGGTACCAGTTGGCGAAACCATAGGTGTCGTTGGCCGGACCCGGCGTCCGCGCCAGGGCGATCCATTCCGGGCTGACGATCGCCCGATCGCCCCACCGTCCCTCGCGCAGGAAGAGGTAACCAAAACGGGCGAGATCATGGGCATTGATGAACATGCCGCCGCCAAAATGGCCGCCGCCGCTGACGGACTGGATGCGCTGGCCGTCGAGTTCGACCCAGGAATTTTCATACCCGTACCAGCGCCAGGTGCTCGAGGCGCCGATGGGATCCATGATTTCCTCGCGCAAAACCTCGGGGAGCGGCCGCCGCCAGACGTGCAGCGCCGCGAGCGCGAGGAGATTCACCCGCACGTCGTTGTATTTGAAATACGCCCCCGGCTCGTGCATCGGCCGGCTCGGAAAGTCGGCCGGCGTGGCGCCGACCGGCCGGTCCGCCCAGTCGGGAACTCCCCAAAGCGTCCCCGACCAGTCGCTCGTCTGACGCAGGAGGTGATTCCACGTGATCGGGGCGTTGTGCTCGGAACCGAAGAGCTGCTCCCGCTCGACCGTCGGCAGGTAGCCGGCCACGCGGTGGTTGACGTGACGAATCAATCCCCGTTGCCAGGCCAGTCCCACCACGGTGGTGAGAAAAGTCTTCGTGATGCTGTGCGTCATGTCGGTCCGCGCGGTGTCACCCCACTCGGCGACAACGTAACCGCGGTGCACCACGAGGCCATTGATTGCCGCCCGGGGTTGGGTGGGGCCGAGGAGTTTGAAGTTCGGCTCGCGGGCCCCGAAAGTCTCCCGCTGGAGCGTCGCCTGATCCCGGTTGGCGGGATTCTCGTGCTCGCGGACGTAGTCCACCGCCTGCTGCATCTTCAACGAGTCGAGATTGAGCTGGTCGGGACGACGATGTTCCCAATCGCCGCGCGGCGGAAAGTATTCGGCGGCGGGCAGCAGGATGGCGAACCGAACCAGCAGCGCCAGGCCAAGCCCGGCGGCGAAATACGGGGTGCGGGGAGATTTCATGGGGCCGGGAGTCGGAAGTTTGTCATCCATTAGATGACAAAATCGAGGCCGAGGACATCCTCTAGATCGCGCTCGACGGACCACGCGCAGGCCGCCTTCCAGAGTCCAGATCCCAAGCGGCGTTGCCAAAATTCCTAAACCGGCTTGCCGGTCCCGGACACTGCGGGCTGTAATCCGCGCATGAGACGTTTACCCCTGTTCGTCCTCGCATTGTTCGTGTGTCGACTGGCGATGGCCGGCGTGGTCCGGGTCGAGGTGACGGAACGGACCGATGTTGCACTACCGGCCGGGGCCGCGGGCGCCGGTCCCTATGAACGCATCGTGGGCAAGGTGCATTTCGCAGTCGATCCGAAGCTGCCGGCCAACCGGCTGATCTCGGACATCGATCTCGCGCCGCGCAACGCCCAGGGGCTCGTCGAATTTTCGGCGGATCTGTACCTGTTCCAGCCGAAGGACCCGGCGCGCGGCAACGGCACGGTTCTCTTCCAGGTGGGCAATCGCGGCCGCAAGGACCTCCTCGTGCTCTTCAATCGCGGCGCCGTGTCGAACGACCCGCGGACGCCCGCGGAGATCGGCGACGGCTTTCTCTTCGATCGCGGCTACACCCTCGCGTGGATCGGCTGGCAGTTCGACATCCCAGGCCCCGGCGAACTGCTGCAGTTACACGTGCCCCGGGCGACCGACGGCGGCCGGCCAATCACGGGCCTCGTCCGCGCCGACTTCGTGCCCGACGAGCGCTCGACCCAAATCTACGTCGCCGACCGGAACCACGTCGCCTACCCCGTCGCGAATCCCGACGATCCCAGCCTCACGCTGACGGTCCGCGATCGCCGCGACGCGCCCCGCACGATCATCCCGCGGGCAAACTGGAGCCTGGACGCGAAACGCGAGAACATCGTCATGGCCGCGGGCTTTGAGCCGGGAAAGATCTACGAGCTGGTCTACCAGGGACGGAATCCGGCGCTGGTCGGGCTCGGGCCGACGGCGGTCCGCGACTTCATCTCGCACCTGAAACAGAACCGCGCGACCAGCCACATCGAGCGGGCGATCGCCATCGGGTCATCGCAGACCGGGCGATTCCTGCGGACGTTTCTCTATTTCAATTTCAACCAGGATGAAAAGGGGGCGCCGGTGTTCGACGGCATCTGGTCGCACGTGGCCGGCGCGGGCCGAGGCAGTTTCAACCATCGCTTCGCGCAGCCGTCGCGCGACGCGCGGCCGTACTTCAATTTTCTCTACCCCACCGATCTGTTTCCGTTCACCGACGCACCGCAAACCGATCCAATCACCGGCCTGACCGACGGCCTGCTCGACCGCGCGGAAAAGTCCGGCACGGCCCCGCGGATGTTCTACACCAATGGCGCCTACGAGTACTACGGGCGCGCCGCCTCGTTGATTCATACCTCCGTTGATGGGGCGCGCGACTTCCCGGTCCGGGATCGGACGCGGATCTATTTCGTCGCGGGTTCGCAGCACGGGCCGGCCACCGCATTTCCCCCTCCGCTGGCCGGCACCCAAAACCTGGCCAACTCCAACGACTATCGCTGGGCCATGCGGGCGCTGCTCGTGGCGATGAACAACTGGATCACCAGCGGGGCGGAACCGCCCGCGTCGGTCTATCCGCGGCTGGCCGACGGCAAGCTGGTGCCGCTCAGCGCCGTGAAGTTCCCGGCGATCCCCGGCGTGAAATTCCCGGCGCGGATCCACGAGGTGTTCGACCTCGATTTAGGGCCCGACTTTCGGAGCAAGGGTATCGTGTCGATCGAGCCGGCCAAGGTCGGGCCGAAATATCCCGTCCTGCTCCCGCAGGTGGACGCCGACGGCAACGAGGCCTCTGGCCTGCGGATGCCGTGGCTCCAGGTGCCGCTCGCCACGTATACCGGCTGGAACCTCCGCGCCCCGGCCGTCGGCGCACCGGAGGAGTTATTCAGTTTCGTCGGCTCCACCCTGCCCTTTGCGAAGACGAAGGCCGAGCGCGAGAAGAGCGGCGACCCGCGGCCCTCGATCGCCGAGCGCTACCAGGGTCGGGATGACTACCTCGAGAGAGTGCGTTCATCGATCCAAGGCCTGGCGGCGGGCAAATACCTCCTCGAAAACGATGCCGCCGCCATCGCCGAGATGGCCGGCCTGCAGTGGGATTGGTGGACCAAGTAAGGAGTACCGGGGATTCGGTTGGAACGCAGAGGACGCGGAGGGGAAGGGAGGGCGCAGAGGTTTTGTTCGGGGTAAGGGATCTATTCAGGACCTGATCCATCGCGGCAGTCAGGCGATTGATGCATTCTGTCCGGGGTGCATCGCTCGCAAGCGAGTTCCTACTTTCGGACATTCGACTCCTAGCAAACAGCTCTGCGCTTGTAGTCCCGCCTTCCGGCGGAATCGGGGAGACTCCATCCTTCGCCTGAAGGCGGGGCTACGAACCACCGGTTTCTTCCTGTCCTGAGCAAGACGTGTTTTGCGGCCGGGGCGGCAACGTTCCGGCTCAGGGCCCAAATCTCTCCTCTGCGTCCTCTCTTCACCTCCGCGCCCTCTGCGTTAAAAAGTCCGCGCGCCTATCCCTTAAGGGCCCCGGCCGCTATGCCCTTCACGATTTGCCGCTGGAGCAGGAGGTAGACGACGAGGATGGGCAGCGTCACGAGGACGATCCCGGCGAAGAGCGAACCATAGTCGCTGCGGTACTGCGCCGTGATCGAGAGGTTAGCCAACCCCAGCGGCAGCGTTCGGGCGCCGCCGTCCACGTCACCGCTCGTGAGCATGAACGCGAAGAAGTATTCCTTCCATACGCCGATGAACTGAAAGATCGCCACCGTCACCAGCGCGGGACGCGCCAAGGGTAGAAGCACCCGCCAGAACGCCGCGAACTCGCCGCAGCCGTCGATCACGGCCGCTTCATACAGCCCGCGCGGAAGGGAGCGGAAGAACCCCGCCAGGATGAAGATCGCGAACGGCAGCCCGTTGGCCGTGTAAACCAGGATCAGGCCAAGCCGCGAGTTCAGCAGCCCCAACGTCCGCATCTCGAAAAAAAGCGGCACGATGGCCAGTTGGGCCGGGATCGTCAGCCCGGCGAGGAACAACCAGAAGACCGTCTTCCCGGCCGGGTGATAGAACCGCGCCAGCGCATAGGCCGCGAGCGCGCCGAGGCCGACGATCAGCACCACGGAGGCCGTCGTCACCACGACGCTGTTCAGGAAATATTCGCCAAAGCGCGCCTCCCGCCACGCCCGCGCGTAGTTCTCGGTGTGCAGATCGTCGAGCGGCGGCAGCGCGAACGCATCGCGAAAGATCGCCGTATCCGCCTTGAGCGACGAATACGCCACCCAGAGCATCGGAAAGATGACCCAGATCGCGTAGCCGATGAGAGCCGCCACGAGCAGCCCGCGGCCGAGCGTGGGCGTGGATCTATTTTGGAACGCAGAGGGCACCGAGGTGAAAGGAGGGCGCAGAGTCGGACTAGGAGCGGCTGTTGATTACACGGCGGATGCCTTCACGGAGGTGAGGGACGTGGAAGTTGATGACCAATCCGACTTGGCAGCGCGCCAGCCGAAGATAGGAGAGAAGCTGGGCTTCGTGGACATCGCGGATTTGTTCGATCGCCTTCAACTCAACCACGACGCGCCGATCCACGAAGAGGTCAATGCGGTAGCCTTCCTCCAGTTTCAGCTCCCCGTAGATAATGGGCTGCCGCTTCTGCCGCTCCACCGACAGACCCAGCTTGGTGAGTTCATAAGCGAGGCAGGCCTCGTACGCCGACTCCAAGAGCCCGGGACCAAGTGTCGAATGAACCTTCATCGCTGCGCCGATGATCTGACCGGTGAGCAGATTCAGTTCGGCCAGGCTGTCTGTGGTTGGGCAGGAGTTGGAATTTAACGCCGAGGACACAGTGGTTAAAAGAGGACGCAGAGCGGTTTGGGGCAAAAACGCATCCACCCCAATTTTTGGGCGTGCCTCACACCGCCGTTCCAAACCAGAGCGGGGTTTGAGCCACCGGCCTCTGACTCTGCGACCTCTTTTCACCTCTGTGTCCTCGGCGTTCAAAATCCGATCTCCACTCTAATCGAGAGCCTCTCTTTTCAACGCCCGCATCAGAGCCGCACTGCCGGCGAGCACCAACACGAAGAGCACGACGGCAATCGCCGTCGCCCGGCCGACTTGGAATTCCTTGAACATCGACGTCACCATGAGCGTGCCGAGCGTGTGCGTGCTAGTGTCGGGATCCTGCGACGTCAGCAGCCAGATCATCTCGAAGGCATTCAATCCCGCGATGACGATGAAGACCGCGGAGATCACCACGATCTCCCAAATCAGCGGCAGGGTGATGCTAAAAAACTGGCGCCAGGGTGGCGCCCCATCGAGTTCGGCCGCCTCGTAGAGCTGCGGATCGATCGCCTCCATCGCCGCGAGGTAGAGCACCAGATTGAAGCCACACGCCATCCACAGATAAATCGGGATCAACGACCAGTAGAGATGCCGCGGCGCGAGCCAGGGATGCGCCGCATATTCGCGGAGCGCGTCCCAGTGCAGCACGTCACCCAAGCCCACGAGCGCCGCGTTCACGAGGCCACCGTGCGGCGCATACGCGCTCATCCAGAGCAGCGTGGCCGCGATGCCGCCGAGCAGGTTGGGGAAAAGGAACACCGCGCGGAAAAACTTCGCGCCCCAGACCCCACGATGCAGCGCATACGCGAGCGCCAGCGCGAGCGGCAGCACCACCAGCGCCGGCACGAGCATCAGGAACGCATTGTTCTTCAGCGCGGCCCAAAAGAGGTCGCTCTCGAAGAGCAGCCATTTAAAGTTAAACAGCCCCGCCCACACCCGCTCGCCCATGCCATCCCAGTGCGTGAACGCCCAACCAAACGCCGCAAGGCCGGGTGCGAGGACAAACGCCGCATACAGCAGAAAGGCCGGTCCGACGAATCCGAGCGCGAACGAGGTCCTCATCCGGCCGAAATAGGACTCCCCGTCCGTGCCGCGTTCGGCCGTTCCCGCCGCGAAGGATCGGCCGTCGGCCCGGCGCCAGCCCAGCCAAAGGGCCATGCCACCCAGCGCGAGCAGGAGCGCGCTGCCAGACAGCGGAAACCGGTACTCCACCTCGTTTGGCGCCGCCGCGCGCGAGCGATCCCGCGTCGCCGCCGCTTCAACCCGGGCCCCAAATTGCCCAGGGGTGATCCGGCCCGACATGAGATCGAGTCGGGCATCGATCAGGGCCTGGCGAACCCCAGGGGACTGCAGCATCACCTGCGGCATGTTGAAGGTTTCCCTGGCGTCTTGGATCAACGCGGCCGTGACCCGCATCCGGGGTGAGTAGGCCTCGAGCGGCACGCCGCGAATCGCGGTGGGCGCGTCCGTGTGCCGCACGAACGCGGCGGCGCGGGCGCGCGAGGTCAGGAACCGCAGGAAGTCGATCGTCGCCCGTTCCCGCACCGGATCGCCGGTCGCAAACACAAAGAGATTGTCCGAGCTCGCCTGGATGGTCGTCGGATCCGCGACTCCATCTGGAAAGATCGGGAAGTTCATCACCCCCATTTCAAAACCGGCCGGAATCTTGTCCCCCATCTCGTAGATCATCCACGAACCGGAGACGCACATCGCCGCCCGGCCCTCGAGGAACGCGAGCTGGGCGGCCGTGTGCGTCGCGCCGTCCCAGCCGGCCAGCGTGTAATTCTGGGTGATGCGCTGCAGGACTCCGGCCGCGCGGACGTAGCGCGGATCGGCGCGCGTGCCGGGGGCGAGATCGTTGAGGGCCCGCCAGCCCGCTTGTCCCGCGAGATTGTAGAAGGCGGATCGAATGATCGCGTCCGGATAATTCGCATACAGGCCGGTCAGGCTCACCGGCGCCACCCCCGCCGCCTTGATCGCGTCGCCGAGGGTGAAGAACTCCTCCCACGTTCGCGGCACCGTCCAGCCGTGCTGCCGAAACAGCGCCCGGTTGTAGAAGATCGTCCAGCAGGCGTAGCTCGTCGGCACGCCGTAGGTGCCACCGTCGATCCGCCAGGCATCGAAGGCGCCGGGGAGAATCGTGTCGCGCCAGCGGGCGTCGCCCTCCCAGTTGGGACCGTCCAGCTCCGGCGTCAGATCGCGCAGCTTGCCGGCCTTGACGAGCGCGGGGATCAGGACGTTGAACGGCAGCATCGCATCGGGCAGGTTGCCGTCGATGATCCGGACCCGAAGTTTGTCGGAGATGCGGGGATCGCCGTAGATCTTGATCCGCACGTCG
>CAINHV010000454.1 GCA_903848965.1 uncultured Opitutia bacterium
CCATCTTCGACTACATCGAAGCATTTTATAATCGCACGAGACTCCACTCGAGTCTCGGTTACGTCAGCCCGATCACGTTCGAGTCTAAACTAAACTAGAAATCACCCCGAACCACGTGTCCGAGAAATCGGGGCAAGCCCAACCTGACCCCTTCCTCCCCCTGGAGTTAACCACCGAGGCACCGCGTAGGCGGGCTTTCGCGAGCCGGGCACTTTCAACCTGTCCCCCGGCGGCACGGGTTTCCCAACCCGGGAATCTGGAATCGCGCGCGCATTCCGATTCCCGCGCGGTCTGCATGATCGGCCGACGTCCGAAGACACCAAACCGATCCCACTGAAGGTCGCCCCGGGTATTCCGTGGCAGGAAATCTCCGCCCCGGGGGGCCGGCCTCAGGTCATTTCCAAACCGCGGCAGGTGCCGGTGGAGGAAGAGAACCTGTCCGCATTGATGCCCAGGCGATGGAGCACCGAAAGGTACATGTTGGTCTGGGGATAGGGCCGGACATTATCGAAATGCAAATGCTGCCCGTGCTTGAAGCCACCACCGGCCATGATGAACGGCAGGTTATGGCTCAAATGGGCGTTGGCGTCCTGGAAGTTGCTACCCCAGAGAATGCAGGTGCGGTCGAGCAGCGTCTCGCCGTCTTCCTCCACCGCCTTCAAGGCCGTCATCAACTCACCAAGCGCTTTGAAATTTCCGCGGTCCAGGGCCTTGTGCTGCGCCATTTTCTCGGGCGATTTGCCGTGGTGCGACAGGCCGTGATAGCCCTCGGTAATCGTTGCTTCCACCCTGCCCTGCACGGCCGGCGTGCCGGTCGCACTCACAAACAGGGAAATCGCCCGGCAGGAGTCCGTCTGGAGGACCAGCGCGGCGATCTTGTACATCACGCTCAGCTTCTCGAAGAAATTCGCCGGGTTGGCGACGTCCGCCGGCGCCTGAACGCTCACGACTGGCTTCGGCTTCTTTTCCCAGCCCTGCGAGGCTTGCAGGCGGCCTTCGAGTGACCGCACGCTCGTCAGGAACTGATCGATGCGTTCACGGTCCGGCGAACCCAGGTCACGCTCCAGCGCCTTTACCTGGCCAGTAACGGAATCCAGGATACTCCGACCGTTCTCCAGGTCCATAATCTTGGCATCGATTTCGGATTGGGAACCTTGGACGAACAGTTGCTTGAAGATTTCGGCCGCCTTGTCCTCCGGCGGGATTCCCACGCCGCCGCCGGTGAACGACAGTCCGCGGCCGGGGCTGTTCACTGCCAGCGTCAACGACGGAAAGCGCGTCAAGGTGCCGATGTCCTCGGCCACAACCTGATCGAGCGAGATGGTGTTGCGAAAACTGGCAGACGATGGATTCGGCGCCCCCGTGAGCCAGGCCACTTCGGTCGGATGGCTGCCTTGGACCGCGGGCAGATTTACGCCCGTAAAAACCGTGAAATCCTTCCGATGTTCCTGAATCAGCTCGAGGTACTCCGAGGGCTTGTAATCCCGGCCGGTGCCCACGGGGATATAGTTACCCTGCAGGTAGCCGAGATTGTTCATGATGCCGAACATCCGGCGGGGCTTGGCTCCGGGCGTTCCCGGCGCCGCCGACTGCGCGCGGGCGAAACGAGGGAGCATGGCATCAAGCATCGGCAGCGACAACGCCACTCCGGCCCCACGAAGGAAATGCCGGCGCGTCAACGGTTGGCGGGTCGCGATGTAAGGCGCGCGCAGAGCAGGGGCAGCTTTTTCAGTTTTCATATTGGGTCTAAGTGTTCGGAAAGGTTCGGCCGGCTGGTTTTCGCGATCAGGGCTACTTGTTCAGGAAGAGACCGCTCTGCACCACGGCATGCACGAGGGTCCGCACGCCGTAATCGCCCGGCTTTGCTTTCGCCAGGACCGCTTCAATCGTTTGCCGATCGCTGAAGCGGATCGGCGCGCCGGTCGCGTACACGGCCAGCTGCTTCGTGAGGTTCCGGGCGATCTGTTGCTCATCCTCCAGCAGGAGCTTCTTGAATTCGCGCACGTCGGCGAATGCCTTCCCCTGCGCGGTCACATTGCTCGGATCCACCGGGAGGGCGGAGAACCACGCCTTGGGCCAGCCGTTCTTGCCGAAACCGATTTCCGGCGTCTGTCCTTTGGCGATGGCGCGGTAACGATCCCGATAGCGACCAAGGATATCGAAGCTCTCGAGGGCAAAACCCGGAGGATCAATATTGCGATGGCACCCCGCGCAGCTCTCGTCTGCCCGGTGCTTGTCGAGCTGCGCGCGAATCGTCGTCGCGCCGCGGATGTCCGGTTCAACCGCCGGGACCGACGCGGGAGGTGACGGAATCTCGTAGCCGACGATTCGCTCCATGATCCACTTGCCCCGCAGCACGGGGGAGGTGGTCGTGCCGTTGGCCGTCAGCTTGAGCACGCTGGCCTGGGTCATCATGCCCCCACGCACACTGTTGGCCGGCAGTGCCACGCGCCGCAGGTTCACGCCCAGGACACCATCGATGTCATAGTGATTGGCCAGCCGCTCATTGATAAACGAGAAATCGGAATCCACGAGATTACGCGCCGGCAGGTCCCGCTGCAAAAGCTCGGTGAAGAACATCTGGGTTTCCGAGACGCCCGACTCGACCAGCTCGTCGTCGTTGAAGTAATCGCCGTAGAGATTCATGTCCGGCGTCGTGTCCAACACCTTCCGCAGCTCGAGCCAGTAATCGAGGAACGCGGTCACGAAGCGCTTTGACTTGGCGCTCGCGAGCAACCGCTCGGTTTCGGCCCGCAACACCGCCGGCTGATGCAGGTCGCCCTTCTCGGCATGGGCCCGGAGCTGGGCATCGGGGGCGCCATCGGTGAGGAAGAGCGCCAGGCGGGTGGCCAGCGCGTAGTCATCGAGTTTCCCACGGGGGCCTTCATCCAGATAAACGAATTCCTGCGAGGCGAGGATGGCCGTGTACGCGACCATCATGGAGGCCCCGAAGCCGATGCCACGTTCCATCCGCTGCTTGAAAAGGGTGAGGAACGTCTGCACGTCCGCGTCCTTCACCGTCCGCCGATAAGCGCGGCCAAGGAAGTTCCGGAGCAGGCGCTCGGCATCCTGGTTCGGATTGGACGACTCGATATCCACGGTGATGTCCGCAGGCAGGTTGGAGGGAATGTTGTCACCGCTCGCCGCCGACACCGGCAAGGGCGGCGGACGACGGCCGGGCATCCGGATGCCAACGCCAGGGGCCGGATTTTCGAGCTGCTTGTGGGGTAGATTGCCGAACAGGAGCGCGTAGCCGGGCTCGATCGGGCTGTCGTGCATCGGTCCTTCGATTTCCATCCAGTTGAACGCGACGCCGGGAGTTCCATCTGCCTGCGTGAGCGGGTTGGTGTAGTTCACAACCCCGGTCAGACCGGGGCGGGAACGCATGAACCGCACCGCGTCCGCGATGAGGATCTGTCCCGAGTTCAGCTCGGCGTCCTTGATCTCGTAGACGCCAGGTTCCGGCGTCAGGTCGAAGGCGCCAATCTTGACGCCGGCCGACCCGAACGCCCGGGCATAAACATGAATCCATTCGTCGCGCCGCCCGGGAGTGATGTCCGTCGTGCTGGCGAGAAACCTTTCCATCGGACCGGGCCCCGCCCCGGCTCCCAGACCACCACCACCGCCGCCGGCGCGACCGGGGGCACCACCACGCCCACCCGGAACTTCGCGCCCGGCCGGGACTTCGCGCGGCTTCGAGCCAGGGGGCGGCGGAACGAATCCGGCCAGGTCCTCCGGGTCGGCCGGCGGAAGCACTGCGCCCGGAGGGAGGTTCAGGTTCGGTCCGTTGCCGCCGTACCCGCCGCGTTCATAATAGCCCCAAGGACCCCGCCAGATCGTGTAGCCCTTGAAGCGGATATTGTACCGCCCGGTGACCGGCGCCTCGAACTGGGTCCACCGCGTATTGAAACCCGCGCCAAAGGTGCTGCCCGACCAGGCCATCGCCTCTTTTTCCCTGATTTCCGGGTTGCTGGCGCCGCTGGTGAGGGGTGCCGACTTTTTGATCGCCCGCATGTCCGGCCCCGAACCGAGGACCGGGAACCGCATCCGATCCGCCACGCCATCGACCCCGCTGTAGGCAATGCTCTCCCGCGCGTAGATCCGTTTGACGGTCGTCGGTTCTTTCAGGATTTCGACCGACAGCGCCTCGCGGATCGCGGCTTGCGCCGCGCTCATGTACCGGGCGACGTGCACGTGCGAAACGTCGAGCGCCCTGCTCACCTTGTTGAAATTCGCGGCCTCGCCGTCTTCCGGCAAAAGGATCGTCACGCGCAAGGCCGGCAGCCCAAACATATCCCTCAGGGTGTTTTCGTATTCGGTGCGATTCAAACGCCGCCGCTGCACGCGGCCGAATCGTTCCTCCATCTCGCGCTCCTGGGCCACCAGCCGGGCGGAGACCTGTTTCAAGAACGCCGTGGTGTCCGTGGCCTCCGGCCGCTTCTTCTCCTTCGGAGGCATCTCGCCATGCTGGATCCGATCATGGACTTTCACCCACGTGGAGAAATTGGCGGCATCACCCGGGACGAGCGTCAGCGTGGTCAGGTCGAGACCGCCTTCCTTGTCGACGTCGTTGTGACAGGAAGAACAATGCCGGTCAGTAAAACCGGCCAGCTCTTGGGCGTCCGGCAGCACAGCGCCGCGGACCGGTAAAACACAACCCGCAATCGCCAGGCAACCGAATGCCAGGCGGCCAAGCATCGCAGCAAGGGAACTGAGTTTGGCGGAACACATAAATGGAATAGGGCTAGGCACCGTTCGGCGTCAGGGGGCTAAAAATAGGTGTCTGCCCTGCAGCCAGAGTCAATAGGCCGTCGCATGTTTCCCAGAGCAGCCTGGTTTAGAAATCTATAATTACGAATTGGCGGCGCCCCTAGGCTCGCCACCATGGCCGACGTGAACCCCACCTCACCCGAGGCCTCGTCATCGTCCGAGCTCTCCCGCCGTTCCTTCCTTGGGCTGACGGCCGCCGGCGCCGCCGGCACGCTGCTCGGTGGGCGCCCGGCGTTCGCCGCGGCTACGGCACTCGCGTCCGACCTGGCCTTCCTGAGCCTGGGCGAAGCGGCCGAGCAGGTCCGGCGCAAGCGCGTGTCTCCCGTTGAACTGACCCGCGCCTGTCTCGCGCGGATCGAGCAACTCAACCCGAGGCTCAACGCCTTCATCACCGTCACGGCCGAGTCAGCGCTGGCCAGCGCACGGGCGGCAGAAACGGAAATTCAGCGCGGCCGCCTCCTCGGGCCGTTGCATGGGATCCCGATTGCGTTAAAGGATCTCTTCGACACCGCCGGCGTGCGCACGACCGCCGGCAGCGGCGTGTTCCAGGATCGGGTTCCCACGGAGGACGCAGAGGTCGTCCGCCGACTCAAGGCGGCCGGTGCCGTAATCCTGGGCAAAACCAACCTCCACGAATTTGCTTACGGCGCGACCTCGGCGGTCAGTCATTTCGGCGCGGTGCACAATCCCTGGGACACCGCGCGGATCGCCGGCGGCTCGTCCGGCGGCTCCGGCGCCGCGGTCGCGTCCGGCCAGTGTTTCGCCGCGCTGGGCTCGGATACCGGCGCGTCGATTCGGCAGCCGGCGGCGTATTGCGGCATCGTCGGCCACAAGCCGACCTACGGGTTGGTGAGTTGCCGCGGAGTGATTCCCCTTTCCTGGACTTTCGATCACGCCGGGCCCATGACCCGCACCGTCGCGGACGCCGCCGCCGTGCTCCAAGTCATCGCCGGCTACGATGCGGGCGACCTGGCCAGCCGACCCATGGCGATCCCTGACTACAGCGCCGCGCTGCGGACGAAGGTAGCCTCGCTCCGGGTGGGTGTCGCGCGCGACTTTTTCTTCGCCGACCTGGATCCGGAAATCGAGACGGCGACGAACGAGGCGTTGCGCGTGCTGCAGTCCCTCACCACCGGCGTGCGGGACGTGAAGGTCGATGTGACCGGCCACGAGGCGCTGCGGGCCACGGTCCGGCTCGTCGAGGCGTACGCCTACCATGCCGGACACGTGGAGAAGACGCCGAACCTCTATCAGGCCGAGACGCTGGGACGGCTGCGAGCGGGAGCGGAGGTGAAGGCCAGGGATTATCTCCTGGCTCAACGCCAAGTGGAGCTGGCACGCCGCGTCAGCGGGCAGATTTTCGCCGGGGTTGATGTCATTGTAACCCCCACCACGCCCATCCCCCCGCCGTTGCTGGCGGAAGGGGCGGATGTCGCCGCGTCGACGGCGCTCACGGTTCGCTCCATCCGAAATACGTCGCCGTTCAATGTCTTCGGCTGGCCGACGATTTCCGTGCCCTGCGGTTTCACCCGGTCCGGCCTCCCCATCGGCCTGCAGATTTCCGCCCCGAACGGGGCCGACGACGTGGTCCTTCGCCTCGCGCATGCCTACGAGCAGGCGACAGAGTGGCACCAACGCCGGCCAGCCTGAATTCCCCTATGAAAGCTACCCCGATCAATCGCCGAAAGTTCGTCACGAACACGGCCCTCTCCGCCATGGGCCTGCTGCTGGGCCAGGACCTCCTGGGCGCGACCACCGCCGAGTCCGAACGCCGCTCCTACGACCTCATGAAGGAGGTCCTGAAGTATCGAAAGATCGATACGCACGCGCATGCCAACCCGAGTAATTTCAACACGGTGCTGGATACGGCGGATCGTCTCGGCATCCAGAAGCTGGTCCTCGCCAATCATGCCTACCCGCCTTTTGGCGGCATGGACGTCTACCGGACGATCAACGATGGCGTGATCGCGGCGGTGAAGAGGTTTCCCGACCGGTTTCTCGGTTATTTCACCCTCAATCCCAATCATCCCAAGGAGTCGCTCGAGGAGATGAAGCGGTGCATCGATCAGGGCCTGATTGGCTGCAAGGTGTACACCGAGGTCAAAATCAGCGATCCGCTCTACCGTCCGATCATCGAGCAGTGCATTGCGCATAACCTCATCGTCCACGTGCATTCGGAGTGCGACGGCTACTTCCGGCGCATGTGGGACATCAAGGTCGCGCCGAACGCCTCCTTGCCGGAGGACTATGTCATTGCCGCCCGACGCTATCCCGAGGCGATCTTCGAGTACGCGCACATCGGCACGGGGAACGACTTCGAATGGGCCTGCAAGGTCCTCACCGGCACGCCCAACATCTATGTGAACGCCGGGGCGAGCGACAACGAGGAGCCGCTGATCGACACGGTGCTGAAATATTTCGACGAGGATAAGATCTTCTTCGCCACCGACGGATCCTATTATCAGTCGATCGGCAAGATTCTGGCCTCCCGCGCGACGGACGCCCAGCGGAGGAAGATTTTCTCGGAGAACTTCATCAACGTGCTGAAAAAGGGAGGCCGCCATGTTGGTTGATCTCAATGCCTACGTGGGGCACTGGCCCTTCCAGCAGTTCCGGGTCACGACCTGCGCGAAGCTGCTGGAGAAGATGAACCAATACGGCGCCGACGTCTCCGTCGTGAGCAGCCTGCACGGCCTCTTCTACAAGAACGTCCAGTCGGCCAACGAAGAACTGGTGGAAGAGCTGAGCTCCGACCGGCGCTTCCGGGACCGCTTCATTCCGTTCGCCGTCATCAATCCGACCTACGGCGGCTGGCGGGAGGACTTTGAAACCTGCACGACCAAGCTCGGGATGAAGGGACTCCGGCTCTACCCGAAGTATCACAATTACCAGCTGAACGATCCCGGGCTGATCGAACTCGTGAAGCGGGCGCGTGACCGCGGGCTACCGGTGGCATTCAAGATTCGGATGGTGGACAGCAGGACGACGTCATGGATGGACATCCCGTACATCTTCGGATCCCCGCAGCCCGAATGGGATCTGAAGGATGTCATGCCGATCATCCGCGCCGTGCCGGACGCCAAGTACATCATCCTGAATGTCGCGAACAGCATGGTGCTGGGCGCGGAAGACCTGGCCCTGCTGCGCAAGACCGACTTCGTCTTCGATACGTCGGGCAAGAGCATCAACAATCTGGCCGCGCAGATTGGGACCTATGGCAAGGAGAAGTTCGCCTGGGGATCCCACTCGCCGATCCTCGACTATCTCACCGGATTGATCCGGGTCGAATCGCTGCGGGAAATCGAAGCCGATGCTGCGACGAAGGAGCTCATTCGATCCGGGAATGCGAAGCGGATCATCGGGATTTGAGTCCACTCGCGGGCGCTCGTGTCTACATGGCACGATCTGGCTTCGCGGCTTCGCGTGTGCCCGCCGTGGTTGCGGGCCACTCGCTCCCGCTCGCAGCCACGGAAAGCCCGCGTGACCGCGCCGAACCGAAATGCCGCTTCGCGGTGATCCGCGGATCGTCGAGGGTCTGCATCGTCGCCATCCAGCAGAAATTATTCCAGTCGCACAGGGGCCAGACGCGTCTCATCCATTTCCGTTTTTCGCGTAGCCATTTTTATCCGTCTGTGCGTCGCTTGTTCATGAGCTGCTCGTTTCCCCTACCCCGATTGGGATTGGCCCTGCTTCTCGGTGTCTGCCTCTGGCAGTCTTCGAGGGCCGCCGAACCGGCCGCCGAAGATCCGAGCATCGCCGAATTGAAGGTCCTTGATGCCGACTTCGAACGTTTCACGAAGATGCTTCAGGTCTATGATGATCCTCACTATCTGCCGCGGATCAGGGTCTATCATAGCGCGCTAAAGCTCCGGGTGGAAGCGCAGCACAAGAATTTTGACCAGCCGAAGCTCGATGATGTGCGTTACGATATTAACCAGCAAGTGCAGCGCATGTCCCGGGCCATGCAGCCTTTGCTTACGCCGCTTCCCACCAGTGAAAACAAACTGGATGTCTCCAAGCTGAATCCTTCACCAACCAATCCCGCGGAGGTGAAGGCAGCCATGGCGGCGCTGGATGCCGCGATTGTCCGGGGCGAACTGAAGGCCAAGACGCTGCCCACCATCCACGAAGATCCCATGGCAAAAGTCGCGCGGGCCAGGCAGGGCCGAGCCGAGCTGGCCAAACAGTTCACGAGTGAGAAATGGGTTGCGGTCACGAAGGACCTCGAGGCGCTGCCTCGGGTCGCCTGGGTGCCAAAGCCACCCGCCTACGTCCCACCGGCTGCCAGCAAGAATCCCTGAAGTGGAGGGAAACGCGAAACCCGGCTTCTCAGCCGGGTTTCATTTTTAAAACAGCCGGGTCTCGACCCGGCCGTCGCGAACAGCGGGGGCTAACGACCTGCCTCAGGTCATTTCCAAACCGCGGCAGGTGCCGGTGGAGGAAGAGAACCTGTCCGCATTGATGCCCAGGCGATGGAGCACCGAAAGGTACATGTTGGTCTGGGGATAGGGCC
>CAINHV010000455.1 GCA_903848965.1 uncultured Opitutia bacterium
CGTTGCGCGAGGAGCTCAACACCATCTCCCACCGGCGTCTCGGCGTCCTGCGCCCGATCAAGATTGTCCTGACCAACGTCGCCGCGGACGAGGCCCTCGAATGCGACGCGACCAATAATCCGCAGGCCGATCAGCCCACGACGCGGAAGCTCCACCTGACGCGCGAGGTCTTCATCGAAGCCGAGGATTTTGCCGAGGTCCCGCCGCCAAAGTATTTCCGCCTCAAGCCGGGCGGCGAGGTCCGGTTGAAATACGCCTGCATCATCAAGTGCGACGAAGTCGTGAAGGACGCGACGGGGCGGATCGCCGAACTGCGCTGCACCGCCGACCTGACCACGCGCGCCGGCGGCCCCAACGTCGACCGCAAGGTCAAGGGCACGGTCCACTGGGTCAGCGCCACGCAATGCCTCAACGCCGAGGTCCGGCTCTACGATCGCCTGTTCACGGTGCCCGAGCCCGGCGCCGAGGAGGACTTCAAGAAGTTCATCAACCCGCACTCACTCGAGGTAGTCACCGCGAAGGTCGAGCCCTCGCTCGCCTTGGCGACGGTGGACGAACGCTTCCAGTTCGAGCGGATCGGTTACTTCGCGCTCGATCCCAAGGACGCCACGCCGGGGAAGCTGGTCTTCAACCGGACGATCAGCTTGAAGGACACCTGGGCCAAGAAGTAGGAGTCCAAATTTTGGATTTTGGATTCTCGATTTTCGACCGGCGGTCGAATGCTCAGAACGAGGTGCCGTAGCATGTTACCCCGCTTCGTCGTTCTTCCTTCTTAATCTTACTTCTAGCTCCTCATGGACGATCCGCTGCCGCCGTTGAATGCCGCCGAGGTCCGCGTGCTGGGCTCCTTGATCGAGAAGCAGCTCACGACGCCCGACAATTATCCCCTGTCGCTCAACGCGCTCGTGAATGCCTGCAACCAGCTCACGAACCGCGAACCGGTGGTGGCGTTCGAAGAGCACACCGTCCTCGCGGCCCTTGAAGGCCTGCGCGGCAAGCGGCTCGCCACGCTTTTCTCCGGCCAGGAAAGCCGGGTGGCGAAGTACAAGCACACCCTCACCGACGCGCTCCTGCTCACGCCCGGTGAAGTGGCGCTGCTGACGGTCCTTCTGCTTCGCGGCCCGCAGACGATCGGTGAGTTGCGCGCCCGCGCCGAGCGGCTCTTCACCTTCGATACGCTGGCGGAAGCCGAGGAAACGCTCGCCGGGCTCATGCGCCGGCAACCCGAGCCCCTGGTCGTGAAACTCCCGCGCCAGCCGGGCACCAAGGAATCGCGCTACGGCCATTTGCTGGCGGGCCCCATCGCGAGTCTCTCGCCCCTTCCTTCGCCGGCCTCCGAACCCGTCGCGGCGCCCCTCTCCGGGACCGATGATCGAATCGCGAAACTGGAGGACGAGGTCGCCCGCCTCGGCCGCGAACTCGCGGAATTGCGCCAGCAGCTCGCCGAGTTTCGCCCGCAGCTCAAGTAGCGTCCCCGCGCCGCACGCGGACGCTTGCCTTGCCGCAAAGAGCTCTGGTTCACTGCGCGCAACTGTGAAGCAAAGTCTCGTCACCCTCGACATGGAGGGCGTACTCACGCCCGAAATCTGGATCGCCGTCGCCGAACGCACCGGGCTGCCCGCCCTGCGTCGCACCACCCGCGATGAGCCGGACTACGACAAGTTGATGCGTTACCGGATCGAGATTCTCGATGCCAACGGGATCAAGCTCTCCAAAATCCAGGAGGTGATCGGCACCCTCGACCTGTTGCCGGGCGCCCTCGACTTCCTGAATGCCCTCCGCGCGCGGGTCCAGGTGATCATCCTTTCCGATACGTTCGAGCAATTTGCGCAGCCGCTTCTCCGCCAGCTCGGCTGGCCCACTCTGTTCTGCAACCGGCTGCTCGTGAAAGACGATCGCATCACCGGCTTCGAACTCCGGATGCCCGATCAGAAGAAGAACTCGGTGGCCGCACTCCAGTCGCTGAACTACCACATCATCGCTGCGGGCGATTCGTTCAACGACATCACCATGCTCGCCCAGGCCAACCACGGCTTCCTCTTTCACGCGCCCGAGAACGTCGTCCGCCAGTTTCCGCAGTTCCCCGCGGTGAACGACTACGACGAGCTGCTCCGCTTGATCCTCGCCCGCACTTGAGGCTCGGGTCGGGGGGTGGCGCCGGCCTCCGACCGGCAGCCCGAAATCCGTCTCGAAACCGGGTCTCCAGTGGCACGGGTCTCCCGACCCGTGAAGACGGGATCGTTGTTCCCCAGGCACTCCATGGGTCAGGAGACCCATGCCACCCCCAATCCTGCCGATCCTCGATGAAGGACCGGCCTCTCGCTTACTGAAACCGCCCAAACCGCGCCAGGACCCGCTCGCGACCCAGCACGCGAAACATGCCGGTGATGCTCGGACCCACATTCGTGCCGGACGCGGCCAGGCGCGCGATCGCCTGATAGTCGCCGAAGCCGAGCCCGTTCTTCGCGGCCAGCGCCTTGATCGCCTCCTCGATCGCGGTGTCGCTCGAAAAATCCGCCGTGGCCAGCATCTCCGCCAGCTCGCCCAGACGCGCCTTCGGATCGCCCTTGGCCATCACCTTGTCGCGCACCTTCGCGTCGATCGGAAAGTCTTCCGTGAAGAAGTAGCCCGTGTACGCCGGCAGTTCCTCGAGACCTTTGATCTTCGGCTGGCTCAGGAGCATCACGTCCCGGAAGAAAGGCGCCTCGGTCGCCAGCGCGGCCTGGGCCACGGGCGTGTCCTGCCGCGCCAAGTAGTCGCGGGCCAGCCCGACGAACCGCTCGGCCGGCTGCTCGAGCAGGCAGACCATGTTCATGTGCGCGAGTTTCTTGTCGTCGAACCTCGCATTGCTCTGGTTCACCCCCGGCAGATCGAACAGCCGGATGATGTCCGCGATCGCCATCTTCTCGCGATCGTCACCCGGGTTCCACCCGAGCAGGCAGAGGAAGTTCACCAGCGCCTCCGGCAGGTAACCGCGGCGCTGATACTCCTCGACCAGGGCGCCCTGGTCGCGCTTTGACATCTTGCCCGGCCCATTCTGTTTCAGGATCAGCGGGATGTGCGCGAACGCCGGCGGCTTCGCTCCGAAGCCCTCGAACAGCAGCACGTGCTTGCTCGTGTTGGACAGGTGATCCTCGCCGCGGATGATATGGGTGACCTCCATCGCGATGTCGTCGACGACATTCACGAGGTGAAACACCGGGTTGCCGTCCGAGCGCACGATCACGAAGTCCTCGTCCTCGAGCCGCTCCACGCGGCCGCGAATCTGGTCCTCGATCGCGACCGGCGGAATCCTGACCTTGGTGACGGTCTTCTTGCGATGGTCGTCGAATGCCTCGTAGCGCTCGCCCAGCAGCTTGAACCAAATTGCGCCGTCCTTCTCGTAGGCGCGGCCAGCCGCCATCAGCCGATCAACGTACGCCTTGTAGATCGCGCCGCGCTCGCTCTGGCGATACGGCCCGTGGTTGCCGCCGCCGCTGCCGCCGACCTTCGGACCTTCGTCCCAGTTCAGGCCCAGCCAGTTGAGGCTTTCGTAGATGACATTGAGGAACGCCTCGCTGTTGCGCTCCTTGTCCGTGTCCTCGATCCGCAGGATGAACGTGCCGCCGGTGTGGCGGGCATAAAGCCAGTTGAACAGCGCCGTGCGGGCGCTGCCGATGTGGAAGAACCCCGTGGGACTCGGGGCGAAACGAACGCGGACTTGAGACATGAGGGTCACGAACGTGGCAGGGGGCGGGAAGATTAAGAAGGAAGAATTGAGGACGATGCCGGGTGCGCGGCCCCAATCCAACCAAGCCGTTCTTCCGGAGAACCAGGCGCGGACGAGCCGCGCCCCTACATCATTCGTCGCGGCGCGCCTCGTGCGCGCCC
>CAINHV010000456.1 GCA_903848965.1 uncultured Opitutia bacterium
ACACCGGGATGCTGTACCGCCGGCATGTCTCGATCACGTCGAGGCAGACGGCCGGGGTGACCACAAACTTGGCGCCCGCGAGGATGCCGGCGCGCGCGGTCGCGGCGTCGAGCACGGTCCCGAGGCCATAGTTGAAATCGGGCAGCTCCGCGGTGGCCTTCTCGAGCATCCGGATCGCACCGGGCGTCGTCATCGTGACCTCGATGCTGTTCAGTCCTCCCGCGGCGAGGGCCTTGGCGCAATCGAGCAGCCCGTCCGGCGAATCCGCCCGGATCAAGGCAATGACTTTCTCGGACCGAATCTGGGCGACGGTGGCATCTTTTTTCATGCGAAGGCGATCGGCTAGCGGACAAAACCGGGATTGGCCGCAAAAATCGCTGGCTGGGAGAGGGCCGCAAAATGATCTTCGACCAACCAAGGCAGTTGAACCACGAAGACACGGAGTCCTTCGACCGCGTGGCACGGGTCTCCAGACCCGTGGATTGGTGTCGGCCTGCGTTTCATGGGTCTGGAGCCCCATGCTACCCCCAGCTCTTAGCGCCTCGGCGTCTTTGCGCTGCAAATCTCGGGCGGGTGCCACTCGCTCACGCTCGCAGCCACGGGATTGTTTCCTGGCTTCCTGGCTTCAGGCTCCCGCGGATTTTCGATTTTGGATTGGAAATCGGTGCCCGACCAAGCTCCCTCCGCGTCTTCGCGCCTTCGCGTGAGCTGGATTGAATTTGAGCAGTCGAGAGCTGAGAGTTGCGTGACCGAGCCGAAGCTGCCGATTGCTTCGTGAACTTCGTGTCTTCGTGGTTAAAAATGTCCGGGGCCGGGGTGAACGGCGGATTGTTTTTGCGCTTTTTTGCGGCCATCTCTCAGCCTTTTCGCCGCCCGAAGTGCCGCCGGAATTCCTCCGAATCCATGATCTGCCACAGCCGCGGGCCGAGTTGAGGGCGGGCGAGATAGATCAGGCTGCACACCCGGCTCAGTATTCGCCCGAACGGCGCGCCGAACCATACGAGCGTTCCCGCCGTCAGATACAGCGCGGCGAGCGAGAGGGTGATGGCCCAGGTGCGCGCGGTGAAATCGACCGGAAACCGGCTCACCAGCCAGCGCACTGCGAGGACCGAGAGCAGGATGGTACCGCCGACGATCCAATGGGTCCTGGCGACGAGAGCGACTATGTCAGGCGGGCGGGGCACTTCGGAGGAGCATACCGGAATGCCGGAACTCCGGAAGTTCGGAGTGTAGGGCCGGCGCTTGCCGCCGGGCCTCAGACGGATCGGGCAGGCCCGAGCGTGGCAAACCCCCAATCCGTTTAACCACGAAGACACGAAGTCACGAAGCTCCGGCATTCGATCCTCGAGCCCCTAATCCATTTAACCACTGAGACACCGAGGCACCGAGATGAGCCCAATCCGGCGCGCACGAGGGCTGCCGGATGGAAGGGTCGGTATGCAGGCAGCCCTCGTCCGCGCGGTTCGCACCGCTCGGGCGCTGTCCTCGCGTCTGTGGGTGGCCCCACTCGGCATGGAGCGTGCCCCGTCCTGTAGGGCCGGCGTTTACCGCCGTGCCGCTCACCGGGCCATTTTGATCGCAGAGGACGCCGAGGTGAAGAGAGGGCGCAGAGGATGGCCATCGATCGATTGGCTCCGTGTCCTTCGTGCCTTCGTGGTAAAAATGCCCGGGACTCCGGCGTTGGCCGGCCTTTCGCCCCTTGGTGTCTTTGCGCTTGGTCCAAAAATCGAAAATCGAGATTCCAAAATCGAAAATTCACACGACTCGGTGTCTCGGTGACTCGGTGGTGAAAAATGCCTTGGACGTCTTAGCGCTTCAGATGTCCGGCAGCCGT
>CAINHV010000457.1 GCA_903848965.1 uncultured Opitutia bacterium
AAGGCCGAATCATTTAACGCCCCCAAAGGCTCGGCCTCGGCGGAGCTCGGCCCTCCACTTCAAAATAGCTGAATCTCTGTGCCTTTGTGTCTTCGTGGTTAAACGTCTGGGTTTGAAAAATTGGGCCAGCTCTCCGCGCCTCCGCGTAAGCCGATGGGCGCCGTCGCTCGAGGTTTGCCAATCGAAAACCGAGAATCCAAAATCGAAAATTCTCATGACGCGTCCTTCCCGCATCTATCTTTCCTCGCCTCACCTTGGGACGGAAGAGTTCGAATTCGTTCGCGAAGCGTTCGCGACGAACTGGATTGCCCCGCTCGGGCCGCATGTGGATGCGTTTGAAAAGGAATTCGCCGCGCTCGTCGGCAGCCCGTACGCCGCGGCCTTGTCGTCCGGTACCGCGGCGCTGCATCTCGCGTTGAAACTGGTCGGCCTCCAGCGCGGCGAGGAGGTCTTTTGCTCAACGCTGACCTTCAGCGCCAGCGCCAACCCGATCGCCTACGAAGGCGGTCGGCCGGTGTTCATCGACAGCGAACGGGCCAGTTGGAACATGGACCCCGCGCGGCTGGAGGAGGCGCTGGCGGATCGCGCGGCCAAGGGCCGGCTGCCGCGGGCCGTCATCCTCGTGCATCTTTACGGGCAGAGCGCGGACCTCGATGCGATTGCGGCGCTCTGCGCCAAATACGGTGTGACGCTCATCGAAGACGCGGCCGAGGCGCTGGGAGCGACTTACTTCGGCAGCCGGAGGACGGAGGACGGAGGCCAGGGAACGGAAGGCTGCGGCCGGAAGCCGGAGGCCGGGGTCAATTCGGGCGCCAGACGCCAGACGCCAGACGGCAGATCCAAACCGGAGGACGGAGGCCAGAGGCCTGAGGCCGGCTCCGACCCCTCCGCCGTCCGTCCGCCGATTTCTCCCGGCACGGTGGGACGGCTGGGGATCTATTCCTTCAACGGGAACAAGATCATCACGACTTCCGGCGGCGGGATGCTGGTCGGGGCGGAGAAGGCGCTGATCGAGAAGGCCAAGTTCCTCGCGACGCAGGCGCGCGACCCGGCGCCGCACTACCAGCACTCGGAAATCGGATACAACTACCGGCTGAGCAATGTGCTCGCCGGGATCGGCCGCGGCCAGTTGCGGGTGCTGGCGGAACGGGTGAACGCCCGGCGTCGGAACACCGCGTATTATCAGCAGGCGTTCGCGGATCTGCCGGGGATTGAGTTCATGCCCGAGGCGCCGTGGGGGCGCAGCACGCGCTGGCTGACCTGCGTGGTTGTGGATCCGGCGAAGTTCGGCGCGGATCGCGAAAAGATTCGCCTGGCGTTGGAGGCGGAGAACATCGAGGCCCGGCCGGTGTGGAAACCGATGCACCTGCAACCGGTGTTTGCCGGCGGCGATCATTTCGGCGGCGAGGTCGCGGAGGATTTGTTCACACGCGGGTTGTGTCTGCCGTCGGGATCGAACCTCGCCGAGGCGGATCTCGCGCGGGTGGTGGAGGTCGTGCGGAAGTGCCGGTGAAGCGGTGGGGCCACCACACGGAAGGTCGGAGGCCGGAGGTCGGAGGGCAGGGTTCCCGAGTAGCGCCAGTCTCCGACTGGCGAAGTGGGATCGGAGCGCCGGATCGTCCAACGCGGGACGCCGGTCGGAGACCGGCGCCACTCGGAAGGCCGAATCATTTAACGCCCCCAAAGGCTCGGCCTCGGCGGAGCTCGGCCCTCCACTTCAAAAT
>CAINHV010000458.1 GCA_903848965.1 uncultured Opitutia bacterium
CGATCTGACTGGATGAGAAGGGACTCGCGTTGCTCCAGCACGTCGGTGCGACCCATGTCATGCTCACGCTTTCGCACACCGAAACCCACGCGCTGGCGGTGGCCGCGCTGGTCCGGGCCTGAACCCCATGGAGGACGAATCCGAGCCCAACTATCAGGCCGAAACGCGGCCGAAGATGTCCCTGACGCCGTCCTGGATCATGCTCGGTTTCGTCCTCGGCGCGCTTTTCGTCGCCGCGCTGCCGTCGTTCGAGAAGGAGGTTCCGCCGCCCGCGCTGCCGCTGGTCCGTCCCCCCGAGCCCACCGCGCCCAAGCTGGGGCAGATCACCACGATCGAGGCGGTGTTCGCGGCGTGGGGCGAACATGCGGTCTGGAGTGACGACGTCACCGAGGTGTCGCTCTGGAGTACCGAGACCAACCGGTACGACGATTCCTACGAGGTGCGTCGCGTGGGGGATAGATACTATTTTCGATCGCTCCCGCGGCTCACCCGCCGGGTGATCAAGCGCGGCAAGCCAGTGCCGGAGTGCCCGCTGCTTTTCACCGAGACCGAGGAGCAATATCGCGAGTGGCTCGAACACGGTCGATCGGAACGCCGGCCCACCCCGGCGGATCGATGAACGCGTGGGCTCATCCGATTCTCGGTTGCGAGGAAGCGCGCGCCCTCGAGGCGCGGCTGTTCGGCGGCGACGAGACTCGCGAGTGGGAGGCCATGCAGCGGGCGGGGCGGGCCATCGCCCGGGCGGTGTTGCAGGACTACCGGGAACTGGGTGGCTTCCCGGCGGCGGGCCAGATTCTCGTGCTGGCGGGGAAGGGGCACAACGGTGGTGACGCGATGATCGCGACCCACGCGATCCTCGAGCAGTTTCCCGGGGCCCGCGCGGAGATTGTTTTTGCCTTCGGTGATCGTTCGCTGCGCCCGCTGGCGGCGCGTGCGTGGCGGGAACTCGCTCAGGCGGCCGGATCACGGATTCGGTCGCGCCCGTCGGCGGCGCTGGACCCCGACGCGGCGTTCGATCTCTGCCTCGATGGCCTCTTCGGGTTCCAATTTCGCCCGCCGTTGCCGGACCCGGTGGCGAACCTGGTTCGCCGGATCAATGACCTGCCGATTCGGCTGCGGGCCGCGGTCGATTGGCCCAGCGGCGTCAGCGAACAGGACGATCGCCACGCCACGGTCTTCCGGGCCGACTTCACCTACGCGACAGGCAGCGTGAAGGCGCCGGTCGTCAATGGCCTCAACGCGGAGTCCGTCGGGCGGCTGCGTTATCTCGATCTGGGATTTTTTGAGGGCGAGATGCCCGAGGCGCGCCTGCAAGTCCTGACCGCCGGAGTCCTGGAGCCCTTGACCGCGTTACGACGTCCGACCTCGGACAAGCGCGATTACGGTCACGTCTATCTCGTCGGCGGATCGCGTGGCTATCCAGGTGCGATCCTGATGGCCGTGCAGGCGGCGCTGCGAAGCGGGGCGGGACTCGTCACGGCCTTCGTGCCGGCCTCGCTCGCGCCGGCCTTTGCCGCGCAGGCCCCGGAGGCGATGTGGGTGGCCTGGCCCGAGACCGATCAGGGTGGCCTCTCCGCACGTGGGCTGCCGCTCCTGCAGTCCCGGATCGAACAGGCGACGTCGCTCGTGATTGGTCCCGGCCTGGGCCGGGAGCCGGAAACGCTGGCGCTGGCGGCGGCCATCGTCGGAGCCTCGCCGGTTCCGCTGGTGATCGATGCGGACGCGTTGCAATGGGACATCGCGCGGGCCGGGACGGCGCCCCGGATCCTGACGCCGCACCTCGGCGAATTGAAGCGTGTGCTGGAGGGCGACGATTTCTACACGACCGCCGCGGGCCGTGAGGCGGTGATGGTGATCAAGGGTCCGCTGACGGGCGTGACCCTGAGCGGCCGCGGCGGCTATTTCAGCCCCTTTGGCGGACCGGTGCTCGCGCGGGGTGGCAGCGGCGATGTTCTCGCGGGCATGATTGGAACCCAGCTGGCGCAATCACCCGACGATGCCCTGATCGCCGCCGCCCGCGGCGTGGCCTGGCATGGCATGGCCGCCGATGCGCTGGCCCGGGCGCACGGCCAGGTGGCCGTCCGGACGACGCAGTTGCTCGATTACCTGTCTGTAGCCCTTCGCGAAGCCCACGAATAGGAGGTGTTTGGAGTGGCGGCGGCGGCCGGTCCGGACACGGTGTCGCAGATGAGCGGAGAATTGACCGAGCGGCAGGCTTTGCTGGTGCTGAACGCGCTGCCGAACATCGGCCCGGTGACGCTCAACCGGCTGCTCGAGGAACTCGGCGGGGATCCGCGGACCGTCCTTGCCACACCCAGGCCGCGCCTCGAGTCCGTCCGCGGCGTGGGCCCGGTGATCGCGGACACCATCGCGCACTGGACGCGGCACTTCGATCTCGTTCGGGAGGAGGAGTGGATGGCGAAGAGCCAGGCCGATTTCCTCACCACCCGGGACCCCACCTATCCGCGGTTGCTGAAGGAAATTCACGATCCGCCAATCGCCCTGTATCGGAAGGGGAGTTATGATTTTTCGCAGCCGTGCATCGCGATTGTCGGTTCACGCCGCACGACGCTGTACGGCCAGAGCGTGGCGCGAAAGTTCGGGGCCGAACTCGCGCGGCTCGGCTTCTGCGTGGTGAGTGGCCTCGCCCGCGGCATCGACACGGCGGCGCACGACGGCGCCCTCTCGGTCGGTGGCCGGACGGCGGCGGTGCTGGGGACGGGCATCGACCTGATCTATCCGCCGGAGAACCTGGAACTGTATCGCCGGATCGAGGCGGACGGCGCGATCCTGTCTGAGTTTCCCTTCGGACGGCGGGCGGATCGGCAATCGTTCGCGATGCGCAACCGGATTGTCGCGGGCATGTGCGACGCGACGATCGTGGTGGAGAGCGATGTGGACGGCGGGGCGATGATCACCGCGCG